>CAZMPA010000001.1:0-8338 GCA_964567915.1 uncultured Isosphaeraceae bacterium
CCTGGGCTCTGTCGCTGGTCTGTTTGGGGTCTCGTTGGGGGTTGGGCGGTGTGTTGTGGGGGTGAGTGCTCCCCGAGACCAGCAACGTGCCGACTTGATCTTCGCAGAAGCGATGGACCGCCCACCCGCAGCGCGGGTTGCGTTCGTCGAAACCGCGTGTGGTGAAGACGAAACGCTTCAGGCCGAGGTGCGGGAACTGCTCGACCACTATTCTTCGGCCGAGGACGCACTGACGCAGACTCGAACGACGCATCGCATCTCTGGCCGAACAGACGTGGAGCACGTCGATCTTCGCACCGACACGGGGCGAACGGTCGGGACGTGCCGCCTCGACGGACGACTTCCAGACGACGGCATCTTTGAGCGATGGGCGACCAGACGCAGCGGAGACGGGCCGCCGGCGGTTCTGTCACTCGCCCGCCAGCGACTCTCTGTGGACGAGTCCCGACGGGTCGGACTGCACGCTGAGTCGCTTCTGAGGCTGGACCACCCCGGACTGCCACGCGTGCTCGAAGCGGGGACCGTTGACCTCGGCCGCGGCGCTGAGGCGTTCTTTCTCGTCGAACATGTAGAAGGGACTCCCCTGCCGGAAGGGCCCGCTCCATCGACGACCGACCTTCGCAGACGCGTAGAGTCGCTCGCGGGAATCTGCGAGCCGGGCAAGGACCTGCACTTCTATGGGCTCGAACCCGGGGGCATCACTCCACCGCGGTGTCTCACCACAGACGACGGCCCCCCCCGCCTGACGGATCCTGGACTGCTCTCGACGCTCGCCGGCGCGACACCGGAGAGTGCCGCCGAAAACGCCTTTCGTGAATCAGGCTCGGCGCCTGAGCGACCAGCGCTTGCCACCCAGGCGCTCGACGGGCGTGTGGACGTCTATGAACTCGGGGCCATGCTCAAGAGTTGGACGGCCCAACTGGACGGCCCCTTCGTGGACCGGCTGAACGCGATCGCGGAGAAGGCGACGAGCCACGACCGCCAGGAGCGACATCGATCCGCTGCCGAGCTTGGCGACGATCTGTGGGCGGTTCTGACACCACCCGCGGCGGACGATGGTGCCGCCGAGGCCGGCGCATCCGGCATGTCGCCGCTCGCCGCGGCGGTGCTCATCACACTCGCCGCAGCGGCGGCCTTTGCTGCCGGCGTCGTCCTGTTCTGAGCAACCTCAGCTGTACCGACGACGCCGGGTCCCGACCAATCCAGCGATCCCCAGGACTGCAAAGGCTGACGGCACCGGAACGGCGCCAACCTGCACGTCGAGCGTGACCGCATCGAGACTGGAGTGCGCCCCGGCCGTCGCCACCAACAACCCGATCTCACGAATATCGACGCCGATTCCGGTGAGATCGAACGTCCAACTGACGTTGGCGATGGCGCCGATGTTGCCAGGGCCGTATTCGACCTCTTCCCAATAGTTGATCGACATGTCACCCATCGCCATGCCCTGATCGCCACCCTCAACACCGTCCGTCCACGCCAGCATGGCCTGGTCGTAGAGCATCTCGGTTCCGTGCATGGACACGTTTGCGACGACGGCCTGCGCATCTGACGCGGTGTAGGCGTAGGCATGAATGTTCAGCGCCCCGCCGAAGCCGTAGATGTTTCCGTCACCGCTGACAACCGCGCCGTCGCCGAAGTTGAACAGCAGCGCGTTGCCGCTGGGGAACGGCTCGTTGCCTGGAAAGTTGGGACCGCTCGCCGCCGAGGCCGACGTGAAGCTCTCCCACTGGTACAGGTGCGTCCCGTCGTCGCCACGCCAGTCGGGCGCGGCCTCGACGACGTAGTCGGCTGCGACCGGTCCGGTCACCACCAGGGTAAGAAGTGCAGTACTGAGTCTCATGTTCGCCTCTCCTCGGCCCGTCTCGCGGACCGTTCTGCGCCGACCGAAGTCAGCCGTTCCCATCCCAGCCGGCGATCACCGCCAGCAGATCGTTGACATCCACAATCCCCGTTCCGTCCAGATCGGCCCTGCAGCACGGGCACCGACCAAACCCCTCCAACACCGCAAGCAGATCCTCGACGTTCACAAGTCCGTCGCCCGTCACATCACCCCCAACGCCTGAGGGTGGCAAGACGTCCACAGAGAGACGGAGCGACGCCGCCGATGCCGCGCCAAGGTCTACCAGTGGGTTCTCCTTGAGTACCCAGTCGGGATAGTTTGCTGGTCCGCCGGACCCCGGTTCGGAGGCCGGATGCAGGCTCGTGATCACCAGATCCACGAGCCCATCGGCCAACGACCGGCGGAGATAGCACTGGACATCCGGGTCGGAGACATCCAGATTGAATGTGATGGTTGACATCGGGGGAATCAAGTCGCCCGGCGTCACGTCATCGACGACGCCGACGGCCCACGTCGACGGGTCGAAGCCGTCTGAAATGCTGTTCGAGATATCCCTCGCCTCGCCAGTCTGGTCAAAGTCGATGGCGTAGCAGTTCCGCACGCCGGAACTCATCGCGTCACCGAATTCGCCGGTCTCGCCAAAGGTCCACGCCGTCCACTCGCCGCGAAACGCTGCGCCGGAAATGACGACCGGCCGACCAGAATCAACATCATCGCCGCCGCCTTCGACATGGGACTCCCACGCATCGAGCGTCGGGTCATATGGAATGTCGTCACTGGCGAGCATGATCTCAACCGTGCAGGACGTGACGTCGTATGACGCCGTGGCCTGGCCGGGGGCGATCGCGTCACCTGTCGCAAACCCGAGCAACACCTGACCGTCTCGGTCGTCGAAGTCGTAGCCGCTCCCGTACGCGCTGAACGTTGAGCCAACGCTTCGCGTTCCGGGGGCGGTGTTGAAGCCGTAGTTCCACCGGTCAAATGTGGGCGGCTCGAAGACGTACTCGGACGAGCCAAGCATGAGGGCCGGCGTGATGATCAAAGACAGCATGAGTGGGCTTCTCCTGACGAGCGAGGCATGCTATCCTTATTGCGACTGCCTCGCAAGGGCGGTACCGTATCGGATCTGGTTATCCTAATAAAGCGTTGTCCAGCAGCCAGGAAGCACCTCGATGCCGCACGCCAGCATGAAACAGCCCTGCGTCACCCGAACCGGATTCACGCTGGTCGAACTGATGGTCGTCGTCACCATCGTCGGCGTCCTCGCAGCGATCGTCGTGCCGGCCGCCACTTCAGTCTCGGCCGCCGCCCACACCGCCCGCGAGCGCGCGGCCGCCCGGGGCCTTGTCGCAGGCTGGCGGCAGTGGAGCCTTGAGCACGACGGCAGATTGATGCCTGGTCAGACCGACCTGGCGACCCCACTTCCATCACACGAGTCTCCACAGGTCTGGAACGGAACCGAGATCCCGGAGATCGCAAGACGCCGGTGGATCTGGCGGCTGGCGGGCTACCTCGACGACGCCCCCTCCACACTGTGGGTCAACGACCAGGACTCCTTTCATGAGAACGCAATCGCCAACGCGGCCGACCCTGCAGACGGTGTGTATCTCGCAACGCTGCATCCGTCACTCGGGCTCAACACGGACTTCCTCGGTGGCCGCCAGTCCAATGCATGCGACACGTGGACGTTGACCGAGTACATCCGCTCCCAGGACGAAGGCGCCCGGCCACTCTTCTCCGAATCGCTGGCGCGGATTCGCAGACCAGCCGAACTCATCGCCTTTGCATCCAGCCGCGGCCCCTTTCAAGACTCCGGCGCCGAGCGAATCATTGAGGGATTCTGGCGACTCACGCCACCATGGAAACCCGCGGTCGGAGGAAGCGCCCCACGCTGGCAGCGGACCGAGCATGACACCTTTCAGATGCCGACGGGGCAGGATGACCCGGAGTCGGTAGGCGGGTTCATCTCAGCCCGGCACGCGGGCGGCAAGGTCGTGATTGCGGCCCCCGACGGACACGTCGCCGTGGAACCATTTGAATCACTCGGATCCATGCGGCGGTGGTCCGATGATGCCACACGTCCAGAGTGGGCCCCATCGCTGCCGTAGCCACCTGAAACTCGGCGCAGGCGAATCCCAAGTACCCTCTGAGGCTGCGCCGCCTGGTGGCGGCGCGGACATTGGCTGGGAGAACGGTTGAGGAGATCACCATGACCATGCTGCTGCTTATCGGCATCGCTGCTGCGATCGCGCTCTTCATCTGGGCGCTCTCTTCAGAGAGCGGCGCCATCAAAGTGGCAGGTGCAGTTGGCGCCCTACTTGTCCTGTTTGCCTTTGTGCTGTTCAGTTCAATTCGCCACGTAGCCGAAAGCGAGGTCGGCATTGTGGTCAAGCACTTCGGACTGGAACTCCCCTCCGGCCAGATCATCGCAACCGAAGGAGAGAAAGGGCCGCAGGCGAGGATTCTTGGACCGGGCTGGCACTTCTGGCTGTGGCCAGGGCTCTACGACGTGGAAGTCGAACCGATCGTCCGCGTCGGTAGCGACCAGGTCGGACTCATCACCGCGCTCGACGGCGCTCCGCTTCCCAGCGGACAGGCCTTTGCCGCGGAGTGGAGTGCGCCCGCGGACATGCTGCGTGCCGAGCACTTCCTCGCGGATGGCGGTGGCAACCGCGGCCCGCAGGCCTCGGTGCTCAGCCCGGGCAATTACAGGCTCAACACACGGCTCTACGACATTGAGCTGGTCACGGCCACCAATGTGCCAAAGGCAATGGTCGGTGTCATCAAGTCCAACGTCGGCGAAACGCCCTCAACGGCCGACGGCGGCGTCGCCACAATTGTCGAGAAGGGCGAGCGGGGCATCTGGCGGGAACCGCTCTACCCGAACAAGCTCTACCTCAACACCAAGGCCTACGAGGTCACCCTGCTTTCGACCGAACAGCAGATCATCCGCTACGGCATCGGGCCGAACCCGCAACAGGGCGCCGATGACCGGGAGATCGAAGTCCGAACCTCTGATGGATTTACGTTTCCGGTGGACGTCCGGGTCGAGTATCAGATTCGGGCGACCGACGCGTCCCAAGTGGTGGCAGAGTTCGGCGGCGATGAAGAGAAGCTGCAGCGGTATCTCGCCTCGGTCGTCCGCGCGATTTTCCGAAACAATGCCGAGAACGTGAAGGCGCTCGACTACGTCCAGCAGCGATCGCAGCAGGAATCGTCCAGCACAGACACGATTCAGTCCGAAATGGGCGAAGTAGGCGTGACCGTCAACGCCGTCCGAATTGGACAGATCGGTGATGAAGCCTCACTTGGCGATCTGCTCAAGACGCAGACCGACCGCGAGATCGCTCTCCAGGAACAGCTCACCTTCCAGGAGCAGGAGCGGGCCGCTCAACAACAGAAGGCGCTCAGCCGCACGCAGCAGGAAGCCTCCGAAGAAGCAAACCTCGCGACGGCAACCTACAGCGTGAAGATCGCCGAGCAGGCCAAGGAGCAGCGGCTCATCGAGGCAGCGGCTGAAGCCGCGGCCATTCGCATCAAGGCCGAGGCGCAGGCCGAACAGTTCCGCAAGCTCGCCGCTGAGATCGGCGCCCAGAACGCGGCACTGCTGGAACTGCTCGAGATCATCGGCATGCGAAACATCGAGATCACGCCCCGCGTGATGGTGGTTGGTGAAGCGGGCGGATCAACCGCCGAGAGCACGGCACTCATCGGCACCATGCTCGACTCCATGGTGCATCGGGAAGTTGCCCCGTAGCGGCGAGCTAGCGAACGCGAATCTGCCCCATCCAACGTTCG
Source organism: uncultured Isosphaeraceae bacterium (assembly GCA_964567915.1). Classification (GTDB taxonomy): domain Bacteria; phylum Planctomycetota; class Phycisphaerae; order Phycisphaerales; family SM1A02; genus UBA12567. Next base: position 5,642 of record CAZMPA010000001.1, read on the forward strand.
TCGGCCGTGGACAGCCCCGTGCCGGGCCGCACGAGCGCGAGGCTCAGAATGGTCTCTCCCTCACCTACGGCCTCAAATCGCAGCACTTGTGTGCCCACCAGGTCTTCTCGGGCCTTCTGCGCTTCGGACTGATCAAACTTGTTCCCATCCGGCATGAGCACCAGTTGGTCTGGCCTGCGAACCAACTGCCAGACCCGACCCGACGATGGGCTCTCCGGCAATTCCACCAGCAGCAACTGCCCGACCTTCAACTCGATGACCTCCCCGGTATCAGCCCCTGTGACCAGCACTTCGTTGGCGGACGTGCTCGTCGCCCGCCCTCCCGAAGAAGTGCTGCTACATCCCTGAAGCTGTGATCCCGCCGCCAGCACGACGGCGAACGCCATCCCAGCCCGCCCGATTTGTCGTTTGTTCATGACGGAAGTGTATCGAGCCCCCACCGACGTAGAATCCTCCCCACAGTCCCCTATGGAGAGGTTGAGTCCATGCCGTCGACGACCACTGCGCCCGACACGCTTGACGCCCTGATCGACCTGCACGGCCCCACGTGCCGGGACAGAGCTCAGGCCGGCCTCGAACGCGTCCGCCAGCGATGGACCGAGGATGACGGCAACGACGATGCGATGCATGCGTTCTGCCTGAAGCGGTTCGTCCCGCATGACCGATTGCCCGACCTCCTTGATCGCCTTGAGATCGCGATGGAGCAGATCGGTGGCCACCTCTACGAGATGGGTCGCACCCTGAGACGGTGGTCGGATCTCCGCGGAGAACGCGTGGACGAGATCGACGACATCCTCGCGATGTTCGATCCCGCCCCGGACCTGAGTGATCAGCTCTACAAACAGAAACTCGCCTTCGTCGCGCTGCTCAACTTTGACAGGCCGGATCTCGACGAGATGCTGCAATGCGGCGGCAGCTGGACTGCGGACCGTTGGGCAGCCGTGCGGATCTGCCGAGCGTTCGGGCCGAGAATCCCCGCGGACGTGTCTGAACTTGCCCGCGAACTCGGCCACGGAGCCGACACCTACGTCTCCGACTTTCACGTTCCCGTGGGCACGCTGGTGACGCCAGACGGCAACCGCCCCTTCGACGCAGGCAGAAAGTTGCTCGCGCACTGGATCATCCGCGAGGAGGTCCGGGGGGGCTACGCCGATGCCGACGGACTGGAACGGCAGCGAGCCGTGATGTGGGTGATGCGACGTCACATCGACGGCACCATTCCCGCTTCGGTCATGGACGGCGCCGACGAAGGTGACTGGAACCCCCAGACCAACACCGTCGGTGGCGAGGTCGCCACGGACCTCTTCGGGCTCGAGCGATATGAGCGCTGGCTCGACATGTTTACTGTGGCGAAGGCCTACGACGAGCACTACCCCGAGCATCCGACGGCCATCGCCCGCAAGTTCGACCTGCAGCGAGAGATCCCCGAGCAGACCGTCGAGGCGCTGCTGCTTGATCTGCTCGAGTCCCCCGCCCGAGGTGATCTCGCCACGCTGATTTCGGAACGGCTCGGACGACCGCTTGAAGCTCATGACATTTACTTCGACCAGATCACGGAGCAGGAATCGGTCGTTGAACTCGACGCCAAGGTGCGTGAGCAGTTTGGAGATCACCGCGGCCTGCAACTGGCACTCCCCGACGTGCTTCGCGGGCTCGGCTACCCCGGCGGCGCAGCAGACTTTCTGGGCAGCCGCATCCGAGTCGAGATCGCGCGAGGTGCAGGACACGCCATGCGGCCATATCTCCCCGAGTACGACGCCTGGCTCCGGACGAACAGCCTCGACACGGAACTGGGCTGGGACGGCTTCGACACCGCGATGCATGAACTCGGGCACAACCTCGAGCAACTCTGCTCCACCCACTTCGTCCCGAGGCCCGCGCTCCGCGGCGTCCCGAACACCGCCTGCACGGAAGCCTTTGCCTTTCTCTACCAGGCGCTTGCACCGCAGGTGCTCGGCATTGAAGATGACCCCAGGGAGCGAGAAGACACCACCGCGGTCGAGACCATGCTTGCCGCCTCTCAAATCGCAGGTCCCGCGCTGTTGGAACTCCGGGTGTGGCGATGGCTCTATGACAACCCGGATGCCGATGCCGAGTCGCTCAGAGAAACCGTCCTTCGCATTGCCGAGGATCTCTGGACCGCACACTACGCAGAGCACTTCGGACCGGACCCCTACGCCATACTTGCCGCGTACCAGCACATGATCGCGTACCCGCTGTACCTGGCGGACTACGCACTGGGGCACATCATCAGCCATCAGGTCCGTCGGCATGTCAGCACCCGCGATCTCTCCACCGAAACGCACCGCATCTGCTCGATCGGACGGCTCACACCCGACGCCTGGATGCGCCGTGCCGTGGGTGATGGCATTGACGCCAAACTGCTCGGCCGCGACGCTGCTGACGCGTGCGCACGCCTGAGGGAGGGACGCTGACGTGGCCGATGTAGTGCTGCTGGAGAAGATTCACGAGGATGCGGAAGCAACGCTCGCTGACGCGGGGCTCAGTGTCGCCCGCATTGACGGCAGCTTGCGTGGGCCCGACCTGGTGGACGCCCTTGCCGGCGCCCGGGTGCTCGGCATTCGCTCCAAGAGCAGCGTCTCGGCCGACGTCATCGTCGCAGCATCGAGCCTGGAAGCCGTAGGCTGCTTCTGCATCGGCACCAATCAGGTCGACCTGACCGCTGCCATGGAACGC
>CAZMPA010000001.1:8348-34455 GCA_964567915.1 uncultured Isosphaeraceae bacterium
ACGTTGACCTCGACGCCGCGGCCGCAGCGGGAACCGTCGTATTCAACTCCCCCTTCTCAAACACGCGAAGCGTCGCCGAGTTGACCATCGCCGAGATCATCGCGCTGCACAGGCGGCTGATGGATCGGTCGATGGGGTTGCACGGCGGGCACTGGAGCAAGTCCGCTACCGGCGCTCACGAAGTGCGAGGTCGCGTGCTCGGGATCGTCGGATACGGGCACATCGGGTCGCAGGTCTCAGTCCTCGCCGAAGCGATGGGCATGCATGTGCGGTACTACGACGTGCTGCCACGCATGGCCCTGGGGAACGCACGCCCCTGCGAATCACTCAATGAGTTGCTCGGGTGCGTGGATGTCGTCTCACTGCATGTTCCGGCATCGCCAACAACCCGCCACATGATCGACGCCCGAGCCATCGCGTCCATGAAGCCGGGTGCAGCGATCATCAACAACGCCCGCGGGTCTGTCGTTGATCTCGACGCGCTTCGGGCCGCCATTGAGTCGAACCACATCGGCGGCGCCGCGCTGGACGTATTCCCGGAGGAACCCCGTACGAATGACGAAGCATTCGAGTGTCCGCTTGCAGGATGCCGCAACGTCATTCTCACGCCACATGTCGGCGGCAGCACCGAAGAGGCGCAGGCGCAGATTGCGTGTGACGTCGCGACAAAGCTGGTCCGTTATCTCGACACCGGCACAACCTCGGCGGCCGTCAATGTTCCGGAGGTCGACCTTCCCGGGCACCGCCCCGAGCACGTCCGCATCCTGCACTTCCACAAGAATGTCCCCGGCGTGCTCAGCAGCCTGCATGCCATCATCGCGGATGCCGGCGCCAATATTCACGCCGAGTACCTCCAGAGCCTGGGAGATGTGTCCTACGTCATCCTCGATATCGATCGCGTCGATACCGCGTCGATCGGAACGCGAATCGCCGGAATGGACGAAACCATCCGCTCCCGCATTCTCGGGTAGCGGATCCGCTCAACCTTCGCTGAATGCGTCCATCCCCTCGCACGTGCACGCGAGATTGCGGTCGCCCCACGGATTGTCCACGCGGGCCACGGGCGGCCAGAACTTTCGCGTGCGAAGCCACGGGAGCGGGAACGCGGCCTCTTCTCGCGAATAGGGGTGCGGCCAGTCATCTGACGTCATGACGGCGAGCGGGTGGGGTGCATTGCGGAGCACATTGTCCTCGCGGTCCGCCTGACCAGACTCGATCGCAGCAATCTCCTCCCGGATGGAAATGAGCGCATCGCAGTATCGATCCAGCTCCGCCACCGACTCGCTCTCGGTCGGCTCAATCATGAGCGTGCCGGGGACGGGCCACGACATGGTCGGCGCGTGGAAGCCGTAGTCCATCAGCCGCTTGGCAACATCGTCTGGCTTGATGCCTGCCGATTTGTCAAAGGCACGCAGATCGATGATGAACTCGTGGGCGCAGAAACCGACGGGGTTGCGGAACAGCACCGGGTAGTGTTCAGAGAGCCGCGCGGACATGTAGTTGGCGGACAGCACCGAGACGGCGGATGCGCGGGCCAGACCAGCGTCTCCCATCATCATGATGTACATCCACGAGATCGGGAGGATGCTGGCACTCCCCCACGCCGCGGCCGATACCGCCTGAATAGCCTCAGGACGACTCGCGTCGGAGACCGGGTGGCCTGGAAGGAAGGGCGTCAAGTGCGCCGCGGTCGCATTCGGGCCCATACCGGGGCCGCCTCCACCGGGCGGTATGCAGAATGTGTTGTGCAGGTTGAGATGACACACGTCCGCGCCGATCGCACCCGGTCGGGCGTATCCCAACATCGCATTGAGGTTGGCCCCGTCGAGGTACACCTGACCACCGGCCTCGTGCACCAACTCGCAGATCCGACCAATCGTCTTCTCAAAGACTCCGTGCGTAGACGGGTAGGTGATCATGATCGCGCCGACACGCCCTTCGTTCGCCGCAATCTTCGCTTCGAGATCCGAAATCGAAATGTCGCCATCGTCGCATGCAACGGGCACGACCTTGAACCCCGCGACGACGGCACTGGCCGGATTCGTGCCATGCGCCGACATTGGAATCAGGCAGACGTCTCGATCCGTTTCGCCCCTGGACCGATGCCAGGCGCGAATGGTCAACAGTCCGGCGTATTCACCCTGCGACCCGGCGTTGGGCTGCAGTGACACCGCGTCGAACCCTGTGAGTTCGGCGAGCCTCTGCTCGAGTTGGCCGAAGAGCTCGGCGTAGCCCTCCCACTGCTCACGCGGCGCGAAGGGATGGATCCCGCCGAAGGTCCGCCAGCTGATTGGAAGCATTTCGGAGGTGGCATTGAGCTTCATCGTGCACGACCCGAGCGGAATCATCGAGTGGGCGAGCGACAAGTCCCGGGACTGCAACTGTGTGATGTATCGGAGCATCTTCGTTTCGCTCTGGTGCGAGTTGAAGACGTCGTCGAGGAGATACCCGCTCTGCCGATCAAGCGATACCGGAAGCGGAGGCGTTTCAATCTCGGGCGCATCCGATCCGCACGCCACCGCTGCCACAATGGCTTCGACGTCCTCCGCCGAAGTCGTTTCGTCGAGTGACACACCGACCTCGTTTGTGCCGGCGAATCGCCGCAGATTGAATCCAGCCTCGATCGCTCGATCGACCATCGCGTCAGCGTGCGAAGTAGTCTCGGCCTTGATCGTGACCGAGTCGATCCGCGTGCAGTCAAGCACGTCCATGCCCGCCGCGGTGAGCCCCGCGGCGAGCCGCTCGGTGCGCCGCCGCGTCCGATCAGCGATGCGGCGAAGGCCCGCCGGGCCGTGCCAGACCGCATACATGGACGCCATGATGGCCAGCAGCACCTGCGCGGTGCAGATATTGCTCGTAGCGCGATCCCGCTTGATGTGCTGCTCTCGCGTCTGGATGGCCATCCGCAGTGCCGGAGCGCCGGTCGCATCCCGAGAGACGCCAATGATCCGGCCCGGCATCTTGCGGACGTGCTGCGATCGGGCGGCCATGTATGCCGCGTGTGGTCCACCGAAGCCCATCGGCACCCCGAATCGCTGCATCGACCCGACCGCGATGTCGAAGCCCATCTCGCCCGGAGGTGTTGCGATGGCCAGCGACAGCGGATCCGCCGCGGCCACACAGATGACGCCCGCGTCCGCGGCGGTCGCCGTCAGCGCAGTCCAATCCAGCATGCGGCCTCGCGTGTCGGGCTGCTGCACGAGCATGCCGAATGCGCCATCCAGCGACACGTCCCCAAGAACATCACACACGTCGAGCGTGATGCCGAGCGGCTCTGCGCGTCCGGCCAGCACGGCAATCGTCTGGGGATGACACTGATCGGAAACGATGAACCGATCGCGGTCACCGCGGGCGATCTGGCGGCACATCAACATGGCCTCTGCGGCGGCTGTTCCCTCATCAAGCAGCGAGGCGTTCGCAACCGGAAGGCCGGTCAGGTCGGTGACCAGCGTCTGATAGTTGAGCAGCGCTTCGAGCCGGCCCTGCGAGATCTCGGACTGGTACGGCGTGTACTGCGTGTACCAGCAGGGGTTCTCCAGAATGGAGCGAAGCAAGACAGGGGGCAGAGTGACGTCGTGGTAGCCCATGCCGATGCACGAGCGGGCCACGACATTTCGCTCGGCCATGGTCCACAGGGTCGAGAGGGCGTCAGACTCTGACAGTGCAGGCGCCACGCACGCAGGTGTCTCCCGAATCTCATCTGGCATGGCACGTTCCATGACATCGGCGAGTGTCTCGCACCCGACACGCTCGAGCATCGCGGTGATCTCTCTCGCATCAGGACCGATGTGCCGGCACTCGAATCCACCGCTGTCTGGTGTACCCGTGCCTGTCGGATTGGACTGATCGACCATGCACTGCTCCATGCGACGTGTGTCCTTCTCAAGCGTCCTGCCCGGAGGCACGCATTGTAGTCAAGCCCCCCCACTTGCCCCCCCACTCCTTGCCCCCAGTGCGGCCTCGCTGGCTCAGACCTCAAGCACCTCGCCCTGAACCAGCGGTCGCATCGGCCCTTCCGGAGTCTGGACTCCGTCTGGAATGTGAATGAGCCGGATCTTGGCCTTGATGGCATCCGGCAGCGCGTCGAGCTCCGCCCAGGCCGTGTGCTTGAACTCCTGACCGCACTCATGCACGATGACGCAGGCCGAGTCAAGCCAGTCCACATGGGCCCGCTCAAACTCGGTATCCCCTGACCAACCGAGGCAAGAAGACCCGTCACGAATCAGAAAGCCGGCCGTCGGAATGGAATGGCGACTCCTGCGGCACTCGACCTCCATGCCCGCGACCTCCCGGCGGCTCCCCGGCTCCAGCGGCATCGGCGTGAAGTAGTCCTCAAGGCTGCTGCCGCTTCCGTCCATGGCCGGAGCAAGCTTCTCCCAGAGCCGGTCCAACACCTCCGGGAGTGCGTGGACGCGAGGCGGCCGAGGCGTTTCGCTGAGATACCTTCGCAGGAACCCGACGGACTCAAGCCCATTGCTGTGGTCACCGTGGAGATGGGTGAGCAGAATGTCGTCGAGCCTCGCCAGATCGATGGCGATACCGCTGAAGGCCGATGCGTCCCGGTACATCGCCAGCACGTGTCCAGGGCAGTCAATGGCAACCAAACCGCCCCCAGGAGCTTCGATAACGGCACTGGAGCCGAACGAGCGGGCACTGAATGCATCCCCCACGCCTGTGACGATGATCCTCATAGGCCCCATGTTCGCATGAACCACGCGGTCGTGCCAACGAAAGGGGGCCGATTGGTAGACTTCGGCGGAACGCACCCGAGGATGCCACCGGCGGCCAGGGACGGTCCTGCCGGGCGTCTTCCCCTACCGCGTTTCGCGAGAGGAGGTCTCGTGCGACCACTCCACCCGTTTCTCAGCAGATTGTCTGTGGCGACGCTGGCGCTGGCCGTGGCCCTGCCGGCCACCACAGCAGCGGCCCAGAACCGTGAGACTGCGCTGCTCAACCGCATCGAGCAGGAGATGCTGGATAACGAGATTGAGCGCCGTCTCGCGGACCACCGGGGCCAGACCTTCGGCGAACAACTCACGCTGGACTACGGCGCGTCCCTCCGGTTCGGCTGGGCCAAGTTGGACGGCGCCAACTACCAGCCGTACGGCCTTCGTACCTACGAAGCCAACGTCTACCTGCAGGCAACCGCCGCCGGTGGCCACCGCGTATTCGGCAACCTGAGGTTTCTCTACAACCAGTACTACAACAGCGACAACAGCAACAACGGCTGGCTCGAACCGATTGGCAACCGATACTGGTACCAATTCGACCTCGGTGACTGGCAGCGGTCAAACGAGGGGTCTGCCGGACCGTTCGACTTCAACATCCGCGCCGGGCGGCAATTCGTAACGTGGAACTCCGGACTCGTCTGGAGCAACGACATCTATGGCGCCAAGATGCGGGCCGAATGGGAAGCGCTCTCCTTCGAGAGTGTCGTGGGCGTGTCGGCCCGGAGTGGCCTGTACGACTTCGACGTCAGCCGGCCCAACTACGACACTGATACGAACCGGCATGTGTGGGCCATTCGCGGGCAGTATGAAATCGCTCCAGAACTCTCGCCCTTCGTCTCGTACTTCGTCCAGACCGATCACAACGACGACAACGTCGTGCTGCCCTTTTTCGGGCCCACGCAGTTCAAGTACGACTCGCAGTACCTCTCCTTTGGCACGGACGGCTCAATCGGAAACCAGTTCCTCTATACGCTCGAGTTGTGCCATGAGTCGGGTACCGGAACTTCCACGCCGATTGTCACGCCGGCCGGGCCGACGCAGACGCAGGAGGACATCGACGCCTGGGCTGGCGTACTCAACATGGTGTATCTGCTCCGCGACCCACAGGGAACGCGGTTCGAAGCCACGCTCGGGTTCGGCACCGGCGACGGGGACCGGCTCTCGAGCAGCGGAACCATTGGCGGCAACTGGCCGGGCTCGCCAGACAACGCCTTCAACAGCCTGGGCTACATCAACACGGGCCTCGCGCTGGCCCCAAGCATGACCAACCTGCTGATGGCCCGGGTGGGCGCCAGCACGGGAATACCGATCAACCCGCGGCGGCCCGACGATTTCCGGGTTGGCGCCGATTTCTTCCTGCTGGGCAAGACCGCGACCAACGCGCCCATTTCGGCGCCATCGACCAACAGTCGGTTCGTCGGCTGGGAGTGCGACCTGCGGCTTGACTGGCGGATCACGAGCGACGTCAGCTTCAACTTCCGCTACGGCCTGTTTGTTCCCAACCTCGGCAACCCGGCCCCGAGCGACAACGTCAGGCAGTTCATGTACGGAGGCATCAGTTATGCGTTCTGAACACGCCCTGCTCGCTTCGGTCCTGTGCGTCGCCACAATCTCGACTGGGTGCGGCCTGACCGCGCGAACAACCGTCGAGAAGCCTGCCGCCGCCGCGTTCCCGACGGCCGCGGACTCTCTGGACTTCTGGGACGCGCTCGAAGTCCAACCGGTCACCACCAACGATGACGCCCTGCACGGGCTGCTGCTTCTGGCCGGCAGGGAGCCGGCCGAAGACACCTGGGAAGCTCGGGTGGAGGCCGCCAGAGAGGCTGGATGGATCGCTGGAAACGTCCCTCCCGCCAACGAATCGGCCCAAATGGGCTTCATCGCGGTGTGCGTTTGCCGCATCCTGGATGTTCAGGGTGGTCTGTCCATGCGGATATTCGGGGTGAATTCTCGCTACGCAACCCGAGAACTGGTTCACATGGGACTGATTCCCGGCATAACTGAGCACGAGGCCCTGAGTGGGGCCGAATTCATTGCCTTGCTCGGCGCCGTCGAGCAACGGCAGGCCATCGACCACGCCTGGGCCGCTCGTGCAGCCCAGGCGGCGGTACCGCCAGCGGCGCAGCATCAAGCGCCAACGGACACACCGGCCGCCCCGACCCCCGAGGCAGACTCGGATCAGGACGAGGCTGCCGGGGAAGGTGAGAACGCCGAATGATCATTCGAACACTCGTGACACCTGTGCTCATGCTTGCCGTCGCCGCCACTGCGACCGCTCAAGACAATGCGCCCATCGAAACAGCAACGACACAGGCGGCCCTGGACCCGGTCGCCCCGTCGGCAAGACAGTCCGTGCAGGAGCGGCTCGCCGCGCTCAAGGCCATCGCCCTCGAAGCCGCCAGGGAACTGCCCGAGGGCGAAACCCGCGTGCTCCGCGCCGTCGTCATGGAAGTCGAGGGCAAAGTGCAGTGGCGACCCGACACCGAATCCGCCTGGAAGGCCGCAGCAAAGGATCACGTCCTGCAGCCCGGCTCGATGATTCGCACTGGGCTGCGTTCCTTCATGATGCTCCGAGTCGGCCTCAACGCAAACATTCTTGTTGACAGCGGCAGCCGCGTCACACTTCCTCAAATGGTGCATGCGGGCGACACGCTTCGGACAACGGTCCAGGGGCAACGCGGACGAACCGACGTGCAAGTCGGCAAAGTCGGCTTGACGAACGACTTCTCGGTCCTCACGCCGGCGGGCGCGCTCGCCGTCCGCGGCACCGGCATGGCTGTGTCACACAATGCGCTGCAGGGCACGCAAATCTTCGGCTCACGCAGCAACGCCATGAACGCCATCGCCATGCGGTATTACGGAAGCAAGGTCTCCCACATGATGTCCGGCGCGGCGATGTCCACGCAGCGGGCACCGGATCCGGCGGCCGCAGAAGCGTTCAAGTCCGCGGGCCCACCGCCACTGCAGGCGACGGAATCACAGGACAAACAGGACGCCCCTGACCAGACGACGCAAGCAGTCTCAAACGGCAATCCGATCAACCAGAACGTGCGTGTGCTCCTGGCCGATCAGCAGCAGGCCATCGCCGACGAGATTCTCGAAGAAGAGTTCGGCGACCCGTTTCTTCAGGACGGCTTTGCCTGGTACTTCGGACCCAACGGCATTGTGCTTCCCGAGGACCGCGGCGCCGTCGCGACTGGCCTGTACTGGGATATGAAGCTGCAGTACGTCCCACCGAGCGTGGATCCCTATGACCAGGGCGGTCACCGCATCGCCTCCGTGTTTGAGGGTTCGCTCTTCCATGGAACGCGATATCTGGATTCGGATGGCCACTGGCACAATGGATGGTTTGATTCGTCACGCGCTCAGTACATCGAAGACCTCGGGTACGGCGAGAATGCCGGCCCCTTCCTGGCGATTCCCTTCGGCGCCGATCTCGCCAGCGGCGACTCTCTGCTTCCCGAGACCTACGCCGGCATCATCGACTACGGCGACGCCCAGTGGAGCGGCCAGCCGTTCACGGGCTCCGACGACCTCCGTACCATGCTCGCGCTCGTCGACGAGTTCTGCGTCACCACGTTCAACGAGAACGGCGAGAAGATCGAGGTCTGCCGCGAAGCTTTCGCCAACGCCATGAACTACGTGATCTACAACGACTACTACGGTCAGCCCGGGCTCACGCAGTACGGTCAGGGCCTGCAGGATCCTGAAGGCGGCCAGCCCAACATCACCCTGCCACCTGACGATTGCCCGTGGTGTCCGTGATACGCTGCACGCAGCGTGATCCGTAGAGCCGATCCCCAAGTCCTCATCTGGGCGCTGCTGGCGTCCCTGCTCGTCGTCCTGATCGACGCCGCGGGCGGTTTCGTAGGATGGAATCAACGCATGCTCGACATCGAGCAGGCATGGTTTCCTCGCGACGCCGGCCCAATGTCGTCCGACATCGTGATGGTGGATATCGACGACTGGGCGGTTGAGCGACTGGGAGAGTGGCCCTGGCCCCGCACCGCCGTCGCAGAAGCACTCGATGAATTGCACCGGGCCGGGGCAAAGACAATCGCACTTGATCTGGACTTCGCAGACCCACGCACCCGTCATCCCGAGGAAGACGAAGCGCTCGCCGCGGCGCTGGGCCCAAGCGATGTGCTCGGCGTGCTCCTCATGCCCGAGGAACTTGACCATCGGTGGGCCTCGGCCGGGGGCACGCCCGATCAACTTGAGCGAGTCATCGGCTTGCTGCAAGAGGACCTCTCTGCCAATCCCGCCCAGCACATTCCCGAGGCCGCGGATGCCATCGCCGACACACTTCTTCTCCTTCGCCGCAGAGCCGTCTTCGACGCTGCCGCTCATGTCTCGGCCGATGATCTTCGCGCCTCGGCGGGAGCGCAACGGGGCCAGTTGGAGCCGATCATCGCGGCAGCCGATCGACAACAAAGCAGCCGCCGCGCACTCCCCGGCACGCTCACGGGCGGCAGCAAGAACGCATTGTCGGCAGGCGACCGGTTCCCGCTCGCTCAGTTCGGCGAGGCCGCCGGCGGTTCCGGGTACGTCCACATCGTGCGCCGAAGCAGGGACGGCGGTATTCGCCACATCGTTCCGACTCAGGCGGTCGGCGGAGGGCACGTCGTACCACCGCTCGGCGTGGCCGCAGCGATGCACCATCTGGACCGCGGAACCGACCTGACGCTGGAAGACGACCTGGTTGTGATCGGCGATGTCGAGATCCCCCTCGGCGATGGCGCCATGACCGTGTGTTGGCCACGGGGCGCTGTGGGCATGGAGTGGCCGGACCTGCATCGCCAACGCGACAGCGATCCTCGCTTTACCGGGCACCTCTCCATTGGCGAGATCGTCGAATTGGCGAGAGCCCGCAAGCAACTCGAGTCGCAGTTGGACAGACGCGCCAACGCAACCGAGGCCATCTTGCAGGTGATTCGCGGGGGCGACGTTTCGAGCGTGGCGGATTGGAATGACCCATCACTCATTGAGGAGATCCGCGGGGAAGTCGCGTTCTCGCTTGAGGGCGTTCCGGACCGGGCGGCGCTCGACGCCGCGACAGTTGGCATGGACGACGCGAGCATCGCTGCCTACACCCAGATGTTCAACTGGCGTCTCCTCGATGAGGACATCGCCGCCATCACCCGCGGCATCACCGACTCTGCGCAGACGCTCCAGAAGGCTGTCGAGGGACGACTCGTATTCATCGGCTGGACCGCTACGGGCACGATCGCCGACTTCGTCCCCACCGCCGCCGGACCACGCACACCTGGCGTCATGGTGCATGCCGCCATGGCAGACATGATTCTGCAGAACCGGGTGCTCCGCGAGGGACCGGCCTGGTGGTCCCCGGCCGCCGCGGCAGTCCTCGGGCTGCTCATCGCCCTGCTCGTCGCCGGACTTGGCCCGTGGCCGGGCACCGCCGGGTCGATCATGGTCGTCGCGGTGTACGCAGGTGTGTTGGTCCTGCTCTTCGGGCGATTCGGGCTGGTGCTTCCCGCCGCGTCGCCGCTGGTCGCAGCAACGCTGTCGTGGGCGAGCGGTACCAGCGCCCGAGCCGCGCTCGTGCAGCGGGAAAAACATCGTGTCACCAGGCAGTTTCGCGCCCGCGTTCCGGCGGCGCTCGTCGATGAGTTGGCCCGCGATCCCGATGCCCTGAGCATGCGAGGTGTGCGGAGGGAAGTGTGCGTGATGTTCGGCGACCTCGCCGGATTCACCAGCATCAGCGAACAGCTCGGCCCGGAAGAGACCGTCGGGCTGCTGAACCGGTGCATGGTCGGACTGACGGAATGTGTGACCGAGCAGAAGGCCTATCTCAACAAGTTTCTTGGCGACGGATTCCTTGCGTTCTGGTCGGCATTTGGCGAGCAGGCCGACCAGGGCGCGCTCGCATGTCGCGCGGCGGCGGACTGCCAGCGGTTCATGCGGCAGATCAACCGGGAGCTCGACGACCACCTCCCGCGGCTCGGCCTGCGGATCGGCATTGCCACCGGGCAAGCGCTCGTTGGCGACTGCGGCGCGCCGCCCAACCTCAACGACTACACGGTGATTGGTGACGTTGCCAACCTCGCGGCACGGCTCGAATCTGCAAACAAGCAACTTGGCACATCCATCCTCATCGACGGACGGACGCGGGAGATGGCCGGCGTCGATGCGTCGCTGTTGGAGGTCGGGCCACTTCAGGTCGTCGGCCGCGAAGGTGTCGTCGACGTGTGGACGATGACTTCCGACACGCCAAACGCACGTGACGCCTCGGCGCTTGCCTTGGCCATCCGTGAGGGAAGTCGCGCCGAAGCAGAAGACGCCCTGACCCGGCTTGAGGCAGCCTCACCCCCGAGTGAGCTGACCAGGCGGCTCGCAGCACTTGTCCGCGCGGCCCCCGATCCCTTTCCCACTGCGATCCGCCTGACCGAGAAGTAGGCCGCGGGCCCTGTAGAATTCCCCCCATGCCCGATATCTCTCCGGAACAGGTTGATTGCATTCTCGAAGTCAGCCGGGTCCTCGGCGCCACCGACGACCCCCAAGCGGTCATCCACCGCGTCGCAGACTGCCTGCGTGACATTCTGGACGCCGAGCGAGCGACCGTGTTCGAGTACCACGCAAAGGACGAGGAGCTTGTTGCTGTTGCTGGTCACGGACCTGACGGCTCGCTCATGGAGTCGCTCGGAGATATTCGTGTCCCGCTCGGCACTGGCATCGCTGGAGCGGCCGGCCAGACACGCGAGATCATCAACATTTCGGACGCCTACGAAGACGATCGCTTCTTCCGCGGAGTCGATGAGAAGACCGGCTATCGAACTCGCAGCATCCTGACGATCCCGCTGGTCGCGGCAGACGTCAACGAACTGGTCGGCGTCGCGCAGGTGCTCAACCGAAGGCAGGGCCCGTTCGGGGATGACTGTGAACGCATCGCCACGGCGCTGGCAGCACAGTCCGCCGTCGCCATGCGGCGGTCGAGACTGCTCGCAGACCGACTTGAACTGGTCAAGCTCCAGCACGACCTCGACATCGCCCGCAAGATTCAGGCCGCGACGTTTCCCGATACGTTTCCAGAACTGGGCGAGTGGGAGATTCACGGCTGGAGCATGCCAGCGGACGCAACCGGCGGTGACGCCTTCGACGCCGTGCAAGTCGATGGCGGCGCCATGCTGATGGTCGGAGATGCGACCGGGCACGGAATCGGCCCGGCAATCTCCGTCACGCAGGTCCGATCCATGCTCCGCATGGCCGTCCGCCTCGACGCGCCCTTGATCGACCTCGTGCAGCAACTCAACCAGCAACTGTGGCAGGACACGTCATCCATGCAGTTTGTGACTGCGTGGTTCGGCCGGCTCGACACAGAGCGAGGCGTCATCGACACGATCACCGCAGGGCACGGGCCAAACCTGCTGCTGCGGGCCGACGGGTCAGTCGAGGAACTCGAGGCGGACGTCCCACCTCTCGGCGTGCTTGATCACCTCCCGCTTGACGGCGTCCGTGAACTCTCCTTGAATCCCGGCGACCTGCTGGCGATTCCAACCGACGGCATCTTTGAAGCGATGGACGAGCAGGACCGAATGTACGGAACAGATCGCCTCATCGACGTCCTCCGCGCCGATCCTGCCGCTTCCCTCGAAGCGACGCTGGAACACCTCAGGTCGGACATCGAACAGTTCCGTGACGACCGACCACCTCAGGACGATCGATCCATCCTCGCCATTCGCCGCACCGGCTGAACTCAGGTGCGATCGGGTTCCCAGTTCTCGGCAGCGACAGCTTCTTCGTAGGCATCCCAGGCCTCCGCCTGCGCCCAGGCGTCTGCCTCCATGTAGTCCACGTCCTCTCGGAACGAGATGAAGTACATGAAGAAGACCATCCCCAGGAATGCCCACGTAAACGTCGGGTAGAAGAGCGCCTGATTGGTCATGCTCTGCAGAAACATGGCGGCCATGATCGAGGCAGACGTGTGGATCGTCATCTGATCTTCTGGCCGCGCCCACAGTTTGCGAAGCCGCCACGTCCGCCAGATGCTCTTGCCGGCAAGAAACGCCGGAAGCGCCATCATCAGGAACAGGGGGAACCCACCCACATACAGCATGTCCACCCATGCGTTGTGCGCATGATTGCCAATGACGTCGTCCATGAGTCCGTCGTTGCCACCTGTCCCGAACAGGCCGAGCGGGCGCCGGATGAATAACCGCAGGTAGTCAGCCCAGATCTCGAATCGTCCGCTGCTGTGCAGTTCGGTCAGGCGTCCACCCGCCCCCTCTTCAACACTGGCAATGATCGGCACCATGATGGCGGCCACCACGCCGCCGGCGATCAGAATGCCAGGCCGCTTGACCATCGGAATGAGCATGAGCATGCTGATGACACCGAGTGACATGAAGCTCATCCGTGATCCGGTAAGGAATGCGAATCCAATGCTCGCTGCAAAGCCAGCCATGCAGAACACACGCCAGAAAATGCTCTTGGACGTGAGCGTCAGATAGAGCAGCATCGCGCTCGAAATGGCGAAGGTGATGCCGATCAGGTTGGAGGCCGCCCCCCATGGCTCAAACCTGTGCAGTCCCGGCACGAAGGCGCCGGAGCCTTCGAGCACGAGTGACGACGCCGGAATGATCAGCGCCGCCGTTGTGCCGATGGCCACCGCACGCATGAACCTCGCAAGGTCTTCCAGATCTCTCAGACACGTCACAAGGGAAATGGCCGCAACCGCCATCATGATGCCCTGCCCACGCAGCAGCAACATGTCCATCCGATTGGATGTCCCCATCACGCAGACCATCATCCAGACGCCGGCGATGACATACGCCCACACCACCCCCGGCACATGCCGTCGCTCACCCGGCCTCAGAAAGCCCGCCAAGGCAATCATGAGCAGCAGCAGGCCTGAAGAGAGTTTGGTTGCAGCCTGCACAGCCCCGAGATCAAGGCACTTCGAGAGGAAGAGCCAGGACGGCAGGATCCAGATCAGAATGAAGGGTCGCTGATTCGCCGGCATCATCGCAAAGACGATGCATGCGATGACGGCCACCATGGCCAGGACGGGCAGCGGGACGATTTCGAGATAGCGGTCGAGTTTGTCCATGTCAGCGGCGGATCATTCCCAGTATTCGTCGCCGTTCGTCCCGCTGCATGAGAATACCCAGACAGCACGGTGCCGCAACCGCCCCCACCACGCAGAGCATCGCGACAAGCAGCGGCCAGGTCCACGTCTGGATGTACAGCACCATGAAGCCGGCCACGGCCAGGGGGATCGCTGCAGCCGCGGCCGGACGTCCGAATGCCTGCCACAGGTACGTTCCCCCGCCGACGCCCGTCAATTGCACCAGCCGCCTCGGGAAGACCACGCCGAAGAACACCAGTTGGACAAGCAGGGTCGCAGCCGGGAACAGCAGCACGGCTCGCGACTCTGGTGTCTTGTCCCCGAAGTACACGAACACGCCGATCATGATGGAAATCGAGAGCAGGAACTTCACGCCGCCCGCCGCATACATGATGCCTGCATATCGCTTGACGTGGCCCATTCCGAAGAGAAACCTCGCGCCCGCCCCCGCGACTTCCAGAAGAATGCCGCCCACCAGCAGGAGCGCCAGCATGCCCCAGGCCAGATCGAGCGCTTCCTGATACGGCATGACAGCAAGCAGCGCTTCGTCGTTACGTAGCCTGCTTCCAAGCCACAGGTCGATGAGCGGCCCAAAGAAAATGGCGACAATGCCGGTCGAGAGGATCATGACGCCCGAAGTGATTCGGCTGACGGCGAGCATGGCGCGAATGTTCGTTTCGTGCCCCCCCTGCTCGTGCATGTCCGCAACCGTCGCCTCCATGCCGGCGAATCCGTTCGATCCGACGCGTCTGGCATATCCACGCAACTGGGAGACGATGCCGTAGATCGCGTTGTACACCGGGCCGAAAACAATGTTGAGCAGGTAACTGTCGAGGAAGAAGAAGCTGACGTTGCCGACCGGCTGGGACATGGTGAGCGAGCCGACGTGGGCGAGTTGCTTGATCGTGTCTCGGTTGATCGAGCGGAAGCGGAACCGTGCGCCTTGCACCTGATTCCGCGTGAAGACCAGTCGCAGCATGCAGTGCGCCACGACGAGCACCATTCTTCCGACAATGAAGATGCCAAAGACCTCGCTCGCGCCCTCCGCCGCTCCGATTGCAACCAGAAAGGCAACGAGATCAATTGTGCGCATGACCGTCAGATCGGTGTTGAACGCCAGCGGCCGATGACGCACCAGATAGAGCGAGAGCCAGGGTGACGTCCCGACGGTCGCGGCGAAGACGATGGCCTGACTTCCGAACGCCAGCCTCACCGCATTGGTCGCCCACTCCGGAAAGTTCATGAGGTCGGGAAGAAAGATGAGCCCGATCGCGGCAAGCGTGACCAGCAGTCCCGCCATCGACAGCACGATGGCGACGCAGCACGTGAACTGCCGCTCGACCCCCCGCTCGCCATCCTTCCCCTTGGCCTCAAAGATTGCCTTGACCAGGGTTCGGGTCACAGCCGATCGGAGCGGCGCCGTCATCGCCATCGACAACTGGTTGATCAGTTGAAACAGGCCGAAGAGCACCAGGCCGAATGCAGCGATCTGAAGCGGGGTAAGAATGAACCCCACCACCATCAGCAGCACGGTACGGGCCGTATTTGACCCGAAGAAGAGCAGAAGATTGCGCGACACGTTTGGCCGGGACGCCTCGGTCATGCGGCGACTCCGCGCCTGGCGAGAGCGAGTACCTGTATTCGGCACGAGCGGCTCATGTGGCCGCATCGTAGCAGCCGCGCGGCGGGGAGCCCCACTCCGCCGCGGGCTATACTTGGCCGTCGACCAAACTCCTGCAAGGACCCAGCGCAGCCTCACATGACCCTCCCATCGTTTCTGATCATCGGCGCCATGAAGTCGGGCACGACCACGCTGTTCACGGACCTCAAGACCCATCCGGACGTTTTCGCACCCCTCGACAAGGAGCCGAGCTGCCTTGCCGACGATGACGTCCTGACGCCAGCTGGCCGAGCCGCCTATGAGAAACACTTCCATGGGTGCAAGCCCGGCCAACTCGCCTTCGAAGCCTCGACGCACTACACGCAGAACCCGAAGTGGACCGGCGCCGCTGCACGCGCCCACACCCTCATGGGCTCAGGCCTGCGTGTCCTCTACATCGTGCGCGAGCCCGTGGCGAGAGCGTGCTCGCACCATCGCCACCTCGTCGCCGCCGGCGTCGAAAACCCAGATATCAATGAGGCCGTCAGGACCAACCCCCTCCTGATCGAATACAGCCGATACGCCATGCAGCTCTGCCCGTGGCTGGATGTATTTGGAGCCGACCACATTCGGGTCATCCGCTTTGAGTCGTACATGAACGATCGCGCGGCCGAGGCGGGGGCCATTCAGGCTTTTTTAGGGCTGACTCCGCGACCAGAACTGGTTCAGGAGGGCGTCATCGCCAACGCCAGCAAAGGCAAGCGGGTGCATACCGGTCCAAGCCGGGTCGTCGCGCACGCCCCCGTGTATCGCAAGCTCATTCGACCGCTCATCCCACGATGGGCCAAGAGGCTCGCCAAGCAAGGTCTCATGCAGCCTGCCACGACCGACGTCATCGGGCCGAGCCTGCAAACCGTCCGAACGATTCTGGAAGCAACGGACGAAGACGTTCGGGCCATCGGGCCTTTGTTGCATCCCCCCCTTGAGCAAGGAGTGCGGCCATGGCCAGAGGAAGACGCCTTGGCGCTCGCTCGTGACCCGGAGACTTCATCATGACACTTGCTGGAATCGTGTGCCTGGCCCTGTCGCTGCTCACCACGCAACCAGCTGATGCCAAACCGGCCTGGCCGTCGCTGCTCATCGGCATGCAGAATGCATTCGCTGAAGGCGACTGGGTGCCTGGCCGAGCGTGGTTCATTTCAGGGTCAGCGCTCGGGGCGCCCAAGCAGACCACTGTAGAGTCGTTCATCTCTCAGACGGACGAGCACCTCGCCAAGCACTTCGCCAAGTACCTGGAGCGTCATCCACAACTCACGCCGGAGACCCGAGCTGTGGTCGTACTCGACATCGAGCGGCCGCAGCGGCTCAGCAGGCTCACCAGGCTGCTTGATCCGGAACAGCCGGAGTTGAGCATGCGACAGTTCCGGGCGGTCGTTGACGGCTTTCGACGCCGTATCGCCGTGGTCCGCGCGGCGCTGCCGAATGCCACGATCTGCCTCTACGATTTCGGAAGCCCCTCGCCCAAAGGCAAGGACACCGAGTCATTCCAGAATCAGGTCGGCGCTCAGAAAGCTGCAGTCGATCAGGGGCTGCTGGACGGCGTTGATGCCGTGTGCCCCGTGCTCTACATGCGATTCGGCGAAAACGAGAAAGGCCACGCATCCATCGCACGGGCCACCGAACAGTCGGTCACCGCATGTCGTTCCCTGCTCGAAGGCGTCTCGCCGCAGCCTCGCATCATTCCCCTGCTGAGCTTCGCGGTCTTCAATGGAAACTCGGTGGATCATCGGAGCCCGGCGGATGTCGGAGGGACGGCCGAACGCCTGGAACTGCTCGCCAGCCTCGGCATCCGGAAGGCCATCCTCTGGAGCGGCGACTCGACGGTGTCGCGATCATCCACCGAGATTGCCAGTTGGTATGCGTCGCTCGCCGCGCTGCGTCCAGGCCCCTGATCACATGTCGCCGGACGCTGCGTCCTCCATGTGAGCAAGCAACGCGTCGAGGTGGTCCGTCACAAGCAGGTCGGTGTCGGCCACGGTGTCGTTGCCGCTCCAGATCATCCAGTCCTGGAAGCCCAGATCCTGCAGCACAGCAATCTGCGTCGCCAGATCCTCGACGGTGACCGGCAACTTGTGGTCTGCCGACCCACCGTTGAAGATCGCCAGCGACATGATGGGCATGACCTCCAGAACCGTGCCGTCCGTTCGCTGCAGTTGCATCGCCGACTCGGCGCCCAGACGCGTGTAGGCCTCCAGACAGTGGTGCCGTGAGTCACTCGGTCCGAACCGCTGATAGATGATGGGACAGACGACATCGAGTTGGTCATAGAGACCGGCAGCGCCTGCAGCCTCGAAGCCATCCTGCCGCGATATCTGCGCCTCGAGGAGGGCATCGCCAAAGGAGTGCGGAGTCGTCGCGCCGAACAGGCCGAGCCTCGCGTTGGGCAGGAGTTCCCTCGCCACGCCGATGCGCAGTCTGTAGGCGTCAATGACGTCGTGGAACTTCATGGGGTCGTACCACTCATGCGACGGATCAAGGAAGCGGCCGAAGTGCTTGGGATGAAACGGCTGCTCGATGTCGAGAATGACGTAATCGCTCGTCAACGGATCGAGGTCCTGTCGAGCATCGAGGTAAGACTCCAATGCCTCACGCACATCGGCCTCAGTCGCGCCGAGGAACTCGGCCTCGTCCACAATCTCACTAGCGTAGACGGCATAGCCGTTGACCATCCATGAGTCGTTGACGACACCTGCGTTCTGAAGGGCAATGGGATCGTCGGCGTAGCGACTTTGCTCGCACAGGTGGGCGCCTGTCAGCGGCGTGTCTGCCTCGCCGTCAAGGTGCTCGGGAACGACTTCGCCAAAGTGGGCGATCACCTGAAGGATGTCCCAGATGCCGACTGAACCATCGCCATTGGCGTCGGCTTCACAACTTGCCACAGCGCAGTCATTGCCAAACTGCTCAATCACGTAGAGCAGATCGTCCACGCCAACAAGCCCGTTGACGTCTACATCCGCCATCGCAGCCGGATCGGATTCTGCGCCGAGAGCCACAAGACCGACCATGTGGCTGGTGGACGAAAGGTCCGCCCCCGCAGGGGTTGAAAGCAGCGAAGCTGCAGAGATCACACTGGCCGCTGCCGCGGCCCTTGGAAGGATGCTGGTCATGGTGGGTTCCTGCCGCAAAGACTGGAAGCGCCGACTGGCGGGCTCCTGTCTTTACTTGGCGGCGCCGGGCCGGAACCAAGTTCCTCCCGGCACCGAATTCATCGATCGAATGAGCGAGCCACAACAGTCTCAGTGGCGGGCATGTCCCACCAGGCCCCGCTCTGCGAGGGCTGCGTCGCCTGCGCCGTCTGCACGGGAAGTGTCATGGTTTCCATCAGCGCCATACCAAGCGTGTCGCCGGCGGCGAGGCTCACAGGATTAGAAGGCCGAATCACTTCGGTGTGGGCCGGTCCGGTTGGACCGGCAAGTGCAAGTGCAACGATCGCGCAGGTGGCAGTCATGGCCATCTCCTTGAAACCGAGTTCAGGTGAGCGGGTCACCCCGGCGGTCGGGGTCCGCAAGTGTCAATCCCCTGTGACCCAACGTCATTCGAGTGTTTCCGCGGACCGGCGAAAATCTGCACGAAGATTCCGACATGTCGCTTGACGCGGCCTGAAACCCGTGTCCGGCCTGCGCTCAGCTTCCGGCAGAAGGTTGTTCGTCGGCCGGGAACCGTGTGTCATCTGGCATCGGCTTGCTCGGCCCGCCACGAACCGAGAACCACGCCCGGCGTAGCCATCTCATGAACGAATCCCACGGACCCATTGCCTGGAGCCGTTTGAGATTGCCATCGCGAAGCGACGGGGCAAAGTCGCTCTCGACACCAATGAAGTCATAGATCATCTCGACGTACGGTTGACCGAGAAACATCAAAGTCTCATAGGAGACGATGTGCCACGGATACCCAAGCGTCATGGCGTGGCACATGATGTCCCGTGCCTTGGCCGATTGCGCCTTGACTTCCTCGCCGCCCCGCCGCATGAACCGACCTCTCCGGGAGTACTCCGAGAGCGTGATGTCCCGGGTCGTCAAGATGAACCGAATGTCATGCGTGTCTTTGTACTTCTCGATCCACAGATCGATGTCGGGGAAGCTCGCCGCGGCGCCCGATGGGAGCGACACGTGCCAGACCTCGTTGCCCTGCTCATCAGACCAGAGGGCCTTCTCCCCCTTCGCCATTGGCGCCCCACAGAGCACATGACCGCAGATGCGGGAGACCAGTGTGCTTCCGGTGCTCTCGGCGCCGATGATGAAAATGGCCTTGGGCAGCATGTGGGTTCCTTGGTGGAGTTGGAGCAGCGAGCCCCCTGCAAGATAAACAAAACCCCGCGTCAAACCATAAACACCCCCCCAGCGAGAACCAACCCAAACGGCCCAAACCCGAATCTCGCCACGACCTCGCTCCTGAGGTGATCCGGATCCGACCGCGTCTCGGGGGCCGCGCCCCCAAGATGCTCCAGAATGGCCGCCGCCACCGCGTCCACGTCCTCAGGGTCGATGGCGGTTCCCAGTGTCCCATCGACCAGTGGATCCATCGACCCGTCCCGGTTGCCACCGATCACGGGCTTCCCGCAGCCCATCGCCTCCAGGAAAACGATTCCGAAACCCTCTTTGCGGCTGGGCAGGACGAACAACTCACAGAGGTTGAAGAGCGGAACGATGTCCTCCTCGGCGATGAACCCGGGCATGACCAGCCCGTCGCTCAGGCCGCACTCGTCTGCGACGCCGCGGAGGCGATCCATGTCGTCGCCACGACCACCCAACACAAGCCGGGCCTCTGGAATCTCGCGCCGGACGGCCGCCATGGCGCGGATCGCTTCGTCGTAGCCCTTGAGCCGCTCGGTCTGAGCCAGCCGCCCCACACAGAGCACGACGCGGTCACCGTCCTCAAGCCCGAGCCGCGCTCGCAGGCCGGGCGGAACCGGCGTTGGCTTGAATCTCTCTTCATCAAATGTGTTCGGAAACACCACGACGTTGTCAGGGTCGTAGCCGTCAAGCAGGTCAAGATTGAGCGATTTGGTGTACCGGCTCACCGCGAGGATGCGATGGCTGCCGGCAGCGCCTCGCACCTTCTTGGGCGGAGCGTCCCACAACTCGATGCCATGTGTGATCGTGATGTACGGAACACCGAACCACCAACACATCCCGCGGCACAGGGGCGAGAAGTTCAAATGCCCGCACAGCACCACATCGGGGTTGGTCGTCGCGAGCACCCACAGCAGGTTCATCGCCGCTCGGATCTTTCGCAATCGCCGCCATCGGTTGCACGGGAGGAGCCCAGGCTCCGCGTCCTCGGGTCGGTCGTTGACGCCAATCACCGTCACGTCGTGGCCGAGCTCGCCAAGTGCCCGGTGCACATAATTGTTGAACATCTGAATGCCTCCCTTGAAGGAGGGATTGCGAAGATCCGGGAGCAGAAACAGGATGCGACGTCCAGACATGTGCGTGCTCAGGCGTATCCCGCCCGCTCGACCAGGCCCGGAAACAACTCTTCAAACCTCGACTCGGTCACGTCCGTGAACGTGTCCTTCCATTTATTCGGCTTTGGATTGCGAATGTGCGTGTTCGTGCCGGACATCTTCGCAGCGGAGTTGGCCACCGCAGCCCGAACCCCCCGTTCCAACCGACGCTTTGACACGCCGTAGAACTCAAGCAGCCGCCGATATGTGTCTTCTTCGTTTCCGGCGTCGCCCCGTCGTAACCGAAACGTCAGAATGTCCGGGTCATCAATGGGCCACGCAGCCATGCCACGAAAGTGCTTCTCTCGAAACTGCATTTCGGCCAGCAGCCCCGACTCCTGATCCAGCCGCTGCAACATCTGCGAATAGGACTCGCCGGGCTGCATGCCGTCCGGCACTCGGCCATTGACAATGGCCCAGTCCTCTTCCGTCGGATCGGTGATGTCGCACCATGCCTCAGCGGCCCGCTTGTGATAGTGATAGCCCGACACAATCATGTCTCACGGATCTCGCACAAACCGGGTGATGCGATACGGAGCCACCTGCTCAAGATCGAGCATGTGATTGTTCACACTCGCCGCGTGCAGCCGGCGATACGACGCCATGAACCGATCGATCCGGCTGTTGAAGTGGCTGTATCCACCACCCACAAAGTTCATCCAGCGCGGAAACACAGCGAGCATGACCTTTGAGTAGTACTTGGTCAGGCACTTGTGATACGAGCAGTGAATCAGGTTGGGTGTCTTGGCGGCCATGGGCCCTCTCTTGGCTTGAGCGTCAGGCCGGATCGGGAAGCGGCATGTCGTAGCCGAGCGATTCGAATTCCCAGGCGAATCGCGCTCGCACGATGGCCTCGGTTTCTGCGTCGTAGAAATCAGCGACCGGCGCCCCAACGGGCCGAATGCCGCCCTTGAATCGGGGCAGCGCCTCGGCGTCGTATGGAAGGTCGAGGTGGCGGCAGATGCGTTCGATGTCGTCGGTCAGGTGGTCAAACCGGATGTAGTCGTCCAGGCACGGAAGGCCGTCAATCAGATACGTCTCGCGGTCCTCAACCGTGCCGCCCTGCGCGATCCAGGATCGGAACCGCTCGATGTCCGTATCGCCCCTGGCGAGATCGATCGGATTGCCGAGCGGCGTGACCCTGGCGATCACGGCCTTGCCCTTGCGTTTGAGCGTGTACGAGTCCTTGCGATTCTCGAGCCAGTAATAGAGCGACACGAGTGTGTCGAAGGGGTTCCGCACGACGGTGAACTTGAAGTAGCGGTCCCACACGTCCTTGCCGATGAGATCGCGAATCTCCGCGGCGGCCATGTGGTTTCGCCAGGTCGACCCCGTGACATGGCGGCCGCGATGTCCGATGACGCCAGCCTCGGATACGTGCTCGGGCCGCCAATGCAGCGGCTCCCACTCGCCCTCCGGCATGCAGTACCGCTCGAAGAAGGACTCGGTGGATGTGCCGGCGGTCTTCTTGCCTTTGGTGACGATGAACTGCTTGCGGTGGCTGATGAGCATGGGGAGGCACTCCGTTGCGAATGAGCAGGGTACATGGTCTCCGAGGGGCTCCGCCGATGGGTCAAGTTGCGGCCCGATTCGGCCGATGGAGGATGGCCCCAACCGACCCCCAATCGCTGCCATGCACCCGACACCCGCCACATGCCGTTCTGCAGCCCGGATTCCCGGACGCACCAGCACGCCACCGCCCATGGCGGGGCCGACTCAGAACCAGGTGGTGATCTGTGCGGGTCAGAACGGTGGTCCGACCTTGGGCGATGCAAACCCCCACCGCCCTGCCCGGGACCCTTCGAAGGGCGGCATTTCGCATCGTACGTTTGAGGCGATCTGGCGGCAGCACCAGCCTGGCGCTGCAGGCCCGGATCGGCCCCGCATGACCAGCACTGCACCCCATACCAGCCCCCTCGCCTCAGCGTTGGCTGCCGCGCTGATGCTCTCGGCGGCGTCAGTCGCAGGTGCCGACCTGCCTGAGACGGTGACCATGCGATGGCACGCAGCCGGCGACCCGGCCGGGCCCATCAACCTGGACCTCGGCGAGGCCGGCGACTGGGCCGAGATGGACGACGGAAGCGTGGTCTACACCGGCGCTCTCTTCGACGACGCGTGGCAACTCTCATGGACAACGACCGTCCATGACGGGCCGGCGCCATCCATCAATTCGCTGCTGACGATCACGAACACGTCCACCGAAGATCGCTTCTTCTCCGCGGACACCGCTTGGCATACGGCGGATGGCGGCGACGGAGACCGCGTGATCGATCTGGCGTCGAGCGTCACGCTCATGAACCTGGACTTCGGAGGAGACGCGACGCTTCAATCTGCCCCCGACGAGTCGATGATCGGCGGCTACCTGGACGACCAGCAGATCGTCTCGCTCTTCGCCCCCGTCTACACACTTCAAGCAAGCGGACCATTTGCGGTCGCGCTCGACACAGCAACAGCCTCCGCCACCGCTTCAATGGACGCCGGCAGCCCGATGGGCTACTGGGCTGGCTTCCTGCTCAGCGCCGGAGACACCGTCACATTCAGTTCGACAATGACCTCAACGGCCATCCCGGCGCCCGGCGCGCTCGGGCTCTTGTCACTGGCGGCATTGTGCGGCCGCGGATCTCGCAGGCGCAGCATGAGGAGATGCCTTCGATGAATACGACTCGATTCAGCACTGCTGCTCTGGCTGGGATCGCCGCCTGCACCGCATCGGCGTCAGCGGGCCTGTTGAGCGACCTGGAGATCGCGACCAGCACCGGCTACTCCGAAGCCTGGCAGATCGACGGTACCGCCCTTCCGAACGGATCGTGGTACTGGACGCAGCAGGTCGCTGAGTCCGGGTTCTCCGCTTCGGTCACGATGATGGGTGAGCCTGCGGCCCCGAGCCTTGGCACTTCAGCGCAGGTCGTCAACGGCAGTAACGAAGCCATTGAACTGTCCATCGACTTCACCATGCCCATCGAACTGCTTGGTGGTCTGGTTGGTTGGTCAGGCTCACAGGCAGTGACACTCAATGGCACAGATGTCTCGCTGGAGAGCATTCTGGACGACGCGGTCTGGTCCGCAGACATCGGCGGCGAGAACTTTCTGAATCTGCTCGAAGCCCCCTTCGAACTCACCGTCGACGGAAGCGGCAGCAACGCCGCTTCGGACTCGGCCTCCGGCACGCTCAGCCTTGTCGGCGCCGACACGCTCGCCGTGCACTATCAATTCAGCATCGACGCGGGCGCCTCCGCCGTCTTCAACGGCGGCGTCGGATTCATCCCCGCGCCCTCCACGCTGGCCATCCTGCTTCTGGCAGCCGGGCCGCGGCGGCGACGCGACTGATCTGCGCCGTTGGGGTGCTCGCCCCACAGCCTCTCACTCCGACAACTTGAGCGAACACCGAGCCGCATCGATCGCCGCAGCCAGCGTGACCTTACCTGTGTAGCGTGCGAACGATGTACCGCATCCTGGCCAAGAAGCATGCATCACGTGAGCGGCGTGCGCAGCGCACGCATCGGCAGTACACGACGCCAATCTGCTGCGCCAGAGGGGTCAACGAGGTATGGACGTGGGACATCACCAAGATTGCAGGGCCGAATCGCAGTTGGTTCAACCTCTACGTGATTCTTGACCTCTACAGCCGCTACGTCGTTGGCTGGCTCTTCTCGCGGCGCGAGTCAGCGACGCTTGCGACACGAATGATTGAGCACGCGATTCATCAGCACGATGTCAATCCGACATGTCTGACAATTCATGCCGACCGCGGCGCGCCGATGCGAGCGAAGAGCATGTCGCAATTTATGGCCGATTTGCATATTGAACGATCTCACTCACGCCCACGCGTCTCCAATGACAATCCGTATTCAGAGTCGCACTTCAAGACGCTCAAGTACAGCCCGCAGTACCCGGGCGCATTCCAGAGTTACGAAGCGGCGAAACTGTGGTGCGGTGAATATCTGCACTGGTACAACTCCGAGCATCGACACGAAGGCATCAGCCACTTTACGCCGCGCGATGTCTTCACAGCCCGCCACTTGGAACTCATGCCTGCGCGGCAGGCCACGCTTGACAAGGCCTACGCAGCGCACCCGAATCGTTTTGTCGGCGGCAGACCCACAACCGCTGGCGTGCCGTCTGAAGTCTGGATCAACAAGCCCGACGAGCACGTGATTCCGATCGCGAGTGATCCTTGCGTGGCCCTGGCCCTTCCGGGGGGTAGAGGGGATCCAAGGGGAGAGGGGCCTCGTATCCCCTTGGTCGCGGCGCCAACGAGCCACGACCACGCCAACACCGTCAAACGCCGCGAAATGGACTCGAAACGCCCGAATTTGGCGGCAATCTTATGAACTTCGGTGTCTCAAAGTTATTGACACATTCCGCCACAGCACCTCCGTATTCACGGGGGTGTTGTTCTTGCAACATACTCAGGTCGTCTTCGGAATTTCATCCCACCGGGTCGTATACCGAGGCGAACGAGACCCTTGCTGCATGGACCAACTACATCGCTTCAATCCGCTTGCTGCCGGACGAAGGGTATCGGAACCCATCTTCACATTGATCCGATCCATGACCTGCATGAGTTTGGCATCTTGTTCATAGTCTCGCTCGCTAAACAATGTGCCCTGTGTTTCTCCGAACGTAATCTCTGAAAGCATGACCCCAGCTTTCTTGTACTGAAGCCCATCCTTCCACAGTTGGCGACCAATTGCATCCGCCTCTTTCAAGATCACAGGAGTCGTATTCGTGGATGGCAGTAAGTCACAAGATCCAGAGGCGCAATGCTGTGGTAAATCATTACGGAATCGGTTGGTGTAAATAAATACTGCAAGCCGCCCAGCCACGCCGCCTTCAGATCGAAGCTTCTCCGCTGCACGAATGACATGAGAGGCAATCGCCTGGGACATGTGCTCCCACTTCGTAACCATTCGTCCAAATGAACGTGACCGCACGAGCGACCTTCGTTGAACCGGCGCACTTTCAAGATTTTGACATGGAATCCCTGACAACTCCATCGCGGTGCGCATCACTGTGACATTGAAGTGAGATCGGATATCTGTCGTTTGCATTTGAACAACGCCCAATGCCGTATCTATTCCAATCTGCTTAAACCGTTTGCCCCATTGCCGACCAATTCCCCAAACTTCCTCAATTGGTGTTGCTGCTAACACTCGCCTGCAATCAAGGTCGTGGCTTGGAAATCT
>CAZMPA010000002.1:0-27306 GCA_964567915.1 uncultured Isosphaeraceae bacterium
GGGCGGGGCGGGTGTGCTTCAACTCGAAGGAGACGGAGGCAGCGTTGAGATCCAGAGCGGCGAGGCACCGAGCATCGCCATGTCCGGATCGGACACGTCCGCATCCATCACACCGACCACGCTCCGACTGTCGCAGGGCGAGGCGTCACTGTCACTGGCAGCCGATAGACCGGCTGTGCGGCTCGCCACCGCCGGCGACACGACGACGCTGTCGTTGACTGCCCTGCACCTTGGCGGCGCCGCCATGTCCTTCCAGGCAGACAGCGGCACCGGACGGCTGCAGGCGGGCGACACGGCTCTCACGTTCGGCGATGCCGCGTTGGGGCTGAGCCACGCCTCCCAGCCGATCTTCCGAGCCGCAGCCAGGGACGGTGAGACAACGCTCGCGTTGTCGACGCCCAGCGGCGGGGCCACGCTCAAAGCGGGCCACACCACGTCGCTGCATCTGGCAGGCTCCGACACGGAGGCGGTCACGGTCGCCAGCGGCGCCGACGCCGCAGTCCTAGAAACCAGCGATCAGGCCGTGCGAGTATTCGCAGACGGCGGCGCCGGCCGCGTGCGTCTGGGAAGTGGTGAAGCCGGCGGCATTCGCCTGACCGGCGGCGTAGACGGCATGCGACCGGCGGTCGATGTGCTGGGCGAGCGTGATGTGCGGGTTGCGAGCCTGACGACAGATCGAGCCGGGCTGGGCCTGCTCGCCGTTGCCGATACCTCGGGCACCCCGGTCGGCCTGCTGCACGGCCTGGCGGAGGGACACGGGCGATTGGCCGTTTCCGCGCCTGCTGGCCGAGCCGTCGCAACCGCGGCCGCGGACGGGACGCCCGCGTTCACGCTTCAGACGGCCGACAACCGGACGACTGCCACGCTCGCGGCGACGCCCCGTGGCGGCGCCCTCAACCTCATGAATGCGGACGGGACGCCTGTCGTGCTTGCCGGAATCACGTCGGATGGCCCGGGCGGCGCTGCAGCGTTCCAGAATGGCGCCGGCAAGACTGTCGTCGCCGCCGGCAGTACGGCAGAGAACACGGGACGCATTGTGGTGGAGCCCGCCCCGGAGCCTGATCCCGAGCCGGTCAGCCGCTGACCCGAACTTCTCCGTCTTCGAGCACCTCGGCGACGTCGAGTTCCTCCAACGCCGCAAGCGCAGCATCCTGCTCGGCCCGCTTCTTGTTGGGCCCCCACCTGGGCTGGAAACTCCTGCCGGAAATCGTCACGCCAACCTCAAAGCACTTGGCGTGATCTGGGCCCTGCTCGTCCAGCACGCTGTAGACCGGCGTGGACCCGAAGCGTTGCTGGGCAACCTGCTGAAGGACGCTCTTGAAATTGTGATGGGGACCGGACTGGACGGCTTGTTCAATGCGGGGCTTGAGCGCCGTGAGGATGAAGTCCTCCGCGACCGGCAGACCACCATCCACGTACAACGCGCCGATGATCGACTCCCAGACGGCCGCTGCAACCGAGGATGGGAGTTCCCGGGCCGTGGCCATCCCCTTTCCGAGTACGAGCAACTGGTCGAGCCCCATGCGGCGAGCTTCCTCGGCGCAGACTCTGCGACTCACGACGGCAGACTTGACCTTGGTCATCTCGCCCTCAAGCAACTCGGGGTGCGTTCGATGGAGAAACTCACACACGACGAGCCCCAGCACGGCGTCCCCGAGGAACTCGAGTCGCTCGTTGCTTTCATGCCGCGTGGCCGCAGTCGATGCATGTGTGAGGGCCCGATTGAGTATCGCCCGATCGGCGAAGTCGTACTCAAGGAGGTCCTCGGCCTTGGTCAGGGTGGCATCATCCATCCGTGGGATGGGTCCTCGCACGCCCGGATTGGCCTTCACCACCCTGTCAGGGGATGAATGGCCAGTTCTTCGTTGCAGGGCAAGCCCGATGCCCACCCACTCACCACGCGAGGACGGGGTGGTCCCTGCAAGAGGCCGTCCCGCCCGCTCGCGGCACCCTTACTCTACCACTCGATCCGCCGAGTTGGAAGAACTCTTTGGATCTGCTAGGATGCTCGATTCCCCCGGAGGCGACGCGCCGCCGGCCTTCTGATTCGATCAAGTCCCCGCCCCTTCGGCGGGCCCGAGGTGTTCCGCCATGGCCATGCACTACCCCCGCCGCGTGAGCAAGATCAAGCGAGCCCGCCAGTTCGGCTTCCGCGCCCGCATGAAGACCAAGGCCGGACGCAAGCTCATCAATCGCAAGCGTGCCCTGGGGCGTCGCGTAACGCCCGAAATGTGATCCAGCGGGCCTCACCCGGCCCCGCACGCCCTTGCCCACTCAATAACCGCCTGGACCACCGATGTGACATCGCCATCGGCGTCAATCACGCCGTCGGCCATGTCCGCGTAGTCACCGGCCCGCGCCGCAGCCACAGCAGCCGCCTCCTCGATCGGATCGCCCCCGGTCAACGAGGGCCGGTCGCCCAGATCCCGCTCCAGCCGAGCCCGGAGCGTCTCGGGTCGGCACCGAAGCCAAAGCACCGTCACGACCGCCTTCGCCCTCGACGATGCCAGAACGTGCCGAGGCGGATCAACCGCCGGGACCCCACCTCCGGTGGCGATCACCGCGCCCGAACCGACGACGTCCTGCAACGCCGCTGCCTCAGCCTGCCGCCAGGCATGGGGGCCAGCCTGCTCAAAGACGGCGGTGACTGACTCGGCTCCGGTCAGCGTGAGGGCCGCGGCGTCCAAGTCGAAGAACGGGCGGTTCAGTTTCGCAGCGACGGCTCGGCCAATGGTCGACTTTCCTGAACCACGGGCGCCAATCAAGGCAATGGAGATGGTCATCGGCCCCACTCCACTCTGAAGACTTCGAGGATTCGCAGCCAGATCATGTCCTTGTGTCCGGTCATCGACCGATGCATGATACGCAGCGATCACACCCGCAACGCCTCAACGGAGCGACCCCACACGTGAGCAGTCCCCTCGGCATCTTCGACGCGGTCATTCTCGGCATCGTCGAGGGTGTCACGGAGTACCTCCCGGTCAGCTCGACCGGGCACCTGGTCCTGGCGAAGTCACTGCTCGGACTCGACTCCGCAGCGGATGTCGAGCGGAGCGTCAACGCCCTGTTGATCGTCATTCAGGGAGGTGCGATTCTGGCCGTGCTTGGCCTGTACCGCAAGGCGGTCGGGCGGATGATCCTGGGCGTGCTCGGCAAGGACGCCGGCGGGCTCATGCTCTTTCGCAACATTGTGATCGCCTTTCTCCCGGCAGCGGTCCTGGGGCCGTTTCTGGACGACTGGATCGAGGCAAGGCTCATGCGACCGATCCCGGTGCTGCTGGCCCTCGGCGTCGGGGGCGTCGTGATGATCCTCGCCGACCGGAAACTCCGCGGGCGAGCAGACCGGGGCGGCGATATGACCGATCGAACCGGCGAACACCTCTCGGCGGCGGCGGCGTTTCAGATTGGGCTGCTGCAGTGCATCGCCATGTGGCCCGGGACGAGCCGCTCGATGGTGACGATTCTCGGCGGCATGTTTGTGGGGCTTCGTCCGGCGAGGGCGGCCGAATTCTCATTCCTTCTGGGCCTGCC
The DNA here is from genome assembly GCA_964567915.1 of uncultured Isosphaeraceae bacterium. Lineage (GTDB taxonomy): Bacteria > Planctomycetota > Phycisphaerae > Phycisphaerales > SM1A02 > UBA12567. The sequence goes on from CAZMPA010000002.1 coordinate 3,532, forward strand.
CACACTCGGCGGCGCCACGGTTTTCAAACTTGCCAAGAACATGACGGGCGACGGGCCGGACATGTTCGCGGTGCTCGGCTGGACGCCGGTCGTGATCGGGCTGGTCGTCGCAACCCTCTCGGCAGCGCTTGCCGTCCGCTGGCTCGTGTCCTGGTTGACTCGACACGGGCTGGCCGCGTTTGGGTGGTACCGGATCGCGCTGACCGCCGTGCTCGTACCGCTTGTGCTCGCCGGCGTCGTTTCGATTGCGCCAGAGGTTGAGCAGGATCAGTCGGCCGAAGCTGCGACGGCACCCGAAATGATCGTCCCGTCCGAGCCGACCACAATGGTCCGGCGGTGATCGCCGTCGCTTCGAACGGTCGCGCTGAAGAGCACACCCGCCTCGCCCTCAACCGACGTTGCCCGCAGCGGCTCAACCGCAGGAAACGGGCCGCCACCAACCACCGGCTTCCACGCGTCACCTGCAGTCCGTCGAGCCAGTCGGTACGACACCTCTCGCTCCGCCCCGTCCACAGTCACCAGCCACCCCCACTGACTGCCGCCCGCCTCCAGGACGGGCCGCTGCACTGCCGATGCGGGCCGCGGCCAGAGGGTGCCCCCGAGTGCCCACGCAAGCAGCGCCGCCATCACGACGAAGACCGTGATGCGGATAGCGAGGCTTCGCAGACCCAATGCGACTTGTCCCATGGACACAGCGTAGCAAGGCCGCTCACTCCGGAGGCAGGGCCGCCTTCAGTGCCGCCTCGTCCCACGTCTCCACGCCGAGGTCCTGTGCCTTCTTCAGTTTCGAGCCAGCCTTGTCCCCGTAGATCACGAGGTCCGTTCGTGCGCTCACGGACCCACTGACCGTTGCACCCAGCGACTCCAGCCGGTCGGTCAACCCCCGACGATCAAAGTCCGCAAGGGTCCCAGTCAACACCACCCGCTTGCCCGTCCACGCCGCGTCGCCTGCTTCGGACGCCCCGGACGTCCCGGACCTCAGATCGACGCCCGCCTCAGCGAGCCGGCGGAAGACGTCACCGCCGACATCGGAGTGGAGAAACCCATAGAGCAGCCCCGCCGTGATGTCGCCAAAGTCCGGCAGCGCGGCAAGATCCGCCTCCTCAGCGGCCGTCAAGGCATCGATGTCTGAAAAGTGCGCCTCCAGCGTCCGAGCCGCCGTGCGGCCAATCTGGCGAATACCGACAGCAGCGAGCACTCTGGCCATTCCACGGCCCCGGCTCGCGCCGATCGCCGCCACGAGTTTGGCGGCCGCCTTCTCACCGAACCGCTCGAGCGGGACAAGGTCGGCCTCCTGCAGGCGATAGAGATCGGCAAAGTGGCTGACCAGCCCCGCATCGACAAGTTGGTCCACGACCTTCAGCCCCAGCCCGTCGATGTGCATCTGGCCCCGCCCCGCAAACCAGGCAATGCGTTCACGAAGCTGCGCGGGACACTCCGGGTTCAAGCAGAAGAGACGCGGGCCCTCCGGGCCAACGGGCCCTCCGCAGGCGGGGCAGGCGGCGGGCGGTTCAATCTCGACTTCACCGCCCGTCCTCGCCGACGTAACCGGCGACAGCACCTGGGGAATGATTTCGCCGGCCTTCTCCACCAGGACGTCGTCGCCGATCCGAATGTCCTTCCGGCGAATCTCCTCGATGTTGTGGAGGGTCGCGTGCTGAACAGTTGTACCGGCCAATTGAATGGGCGCCATCGTCGCGCGAGGCGTCAGGGTTCCATTCCGACCAACCTGCCAGTCCACACGCTCCAGCCGCGTTCGCCCCTGCTCGGCCGGGTACTTGAACGCAATGCACCAGCGGGGCGCCTTGGCCGTCGATCCGAGTGCTGCCTGCTGCGAGAAGTCGTCGATCCGCACCACCATCCCGTCTACGCCATAGGACAAGGACGCGCGCTTCTCACGAAACGCTTCGATGATCTCGATCAACTCGCCGAGGCATCGCGTCGATCGGAGCCCGTCACTGATGGGCACGCCCATCGCTGCCACGGCGTGCTGAAAGGCTGCGTAGCCCTCGGCCTGCACACCCTCCACAACGCCCCGTCCATGCGCGGTGAATGCCAGGCGGCGCCGAGAGACGACTTCCGTATCGAGCGATTTCAACGTGCCCGCCGTCAGGTTTCTGGCGTTGGCGTACAGTGGCTCTCCGTCCGCGTCACGTTGCGCGTTGACCTCCTCAAAGACCTCGTTTGGCATGAAGAGTTCACCACGTATCTCCAGAACGCTCGCGCCGCACGGCCTGAGCCGGACCGGCACCGACCTGATGCGTTTGACCTGCGGCGTCACGTCGTCACCGCGAACGCCGTCGCCCCTGGTGACGGCCTGCACCAGGCGGCCCGCCTCGTATCTCAGCGAGACCGCCACACCGTCGATCTTGGGATCGCACGTCAGAAGCGGCTGCTCAACCTCAAGCGCCGCCGCCACTCGGGCGTGCCAGGTCCGGACATCCTCGATCGTGTAGGTGTTGTCGATCGACTGCATCGGTATCTCGTGCTCGACCGATCGAAAGCCCTCAATCGTCCCGCCGCCGACGACCCGTGTGGGAGAACTGGCGTCCCACACCTCCGGGTGCGCTGCTTCGAGCTGCTCCAACTCCTCCAGGAGCGTGTCAAACTCCCGGTCGGCCATGATCGGATCGGCGTCGACGTAGTACGCATGGTTGGCCCGACCGAGCAGCGTGCGGAGTTCCTCGATTCGTTCCAATTCCCTGGCGGCGGACATGTGTGAATCGTACGACGCCGACCGCTCCTGCGGGTCCGGTGGACTACCATCCCGGCGATGCGATTGGCCCGCTTTCCTATGTTGCTGCTCGCTGCGTTGGCGGCGAGCCCCGCGGTGGCGGGACTGCAGGACGACATTGCGGCCGCCGTGACGCAGGCGGGATTCTCATCTCGGACGGTGTCCGTTGCGGTCCGGGCGTGCGAGGGCGGCGAACTCGTTGCCGGAATCTCCTCATCCACACCCCGCATTCCGGCCAGCAATCAGAAACTGGTCACCAGCGGCATGGCCGCCCGCATCCTCGGCGCCGACTTCCGCTTTGAAACCCGATTGCTGCAGCGAGGCGATGATCTGATCGTGGCCGGCGACGGCGACCCGGGGCTTGCCGACGACGCGCTGCTGGAAGGCATGGAGCAGTCCGGCGGCGGAGACGTCACCGCGACGGATCTCCTGGACATCTGGACTGCGGCAGCCGCCGAGGCAGGCGTCCGACACGTTGAGACGCTCATCATTGACGACCGCGTCTTTGACCGAACATGGCGACCAGGGGGCTGGCCCAGAGACCAGTTGCACCGCCGCTACTGCGCTCCTGTTGCGGGCGTGAACTTCAGTTGCAACACCATGTCATTCCGCCCCACGCCAAGCGGCGGCGGCGTGGACACCTCTGACGCGTGGCCGGACTGGGGTGGTGTGACCGTCATCAATCAACTCAAGCAGGGCCGCAAGGGACGCGACACCCACGTCATCCACGGGTCACACCAGCCCGGTCGAGGCGGCATCGTGCTGACCGGAACGGTCGTCGAGCCGACTGGGACGGCGGTCGAGATTGCAGTGGAAGAGCCGCCGCTTCACTTCGGCATGCTGCTGGCCGAGCGGCTCCAGGCACGCGGCATCACAGTGGATGGCGTCAGGCTGGCAAGCGACGCCGACCCTCCGGCAGCCGGCCGCCTGGTGGCGCCGCCGATCGTCACCTCACTTGAGACGGTCATGCGCCGGTGCAACCACGACAGCTACAACCTCTACGCGGATGCCATGTTCAAGCGGCTGGCCCACGAGACAACGGGGCGAGCGGGGTCCTGGAAAGACGCCGCACGCATCGTCACACGGAGCGTCGAGCAGATCGTCGGGCCGGAGACCGGGCTGACAGTGGTGGATGGGAGCGGGATGAGCCGGCTCAACACGATCTCGGCACGCGCCATGACGCAGTGGCTGTGCAGTTTCGATCCCGCCCATCCCGATGACGCCTTCTTCATTGACTCCATCAGCCGCCCAGGCGAAGGCAAGATGCGAACTCGATTCCGCGACGTCGATCTTCACGGGTCTGAAGTGCGTGCCAAGAGCGGCTATCTGCGGTCGGTGTACGCCCTCAGCGGGTACGTCACGTGCGCTGGCGGCGAGCGGTTTGCCTTCAGCATTCTCATCAACGATCCGCCGGCCAGGACCAAGGCCAAGAAGCTTCAGGACCGCATCGTCGGCCTCGTCGCCGATCAGTGCGGCGACGACTGACCGAGCGATTCGTTCACGATTGCAAGCAAGTGCTTCCACTCACCCGGGGTGTACCCGTTGATCCTCGCGGCTACCCGCCCGTCCGGCGCAATCACGACGGTGACGGGTATTCCGTTGATGCCCCACGCATTCACGACGTCATCCGTGTCCGTAACCAGCGTCGGAAACGTCACCGGCTCCTTCGACCAAAACTCGCCGACTCGCTTCAGCTTCTTGTGCAGTTCCTTGGGGCCGTCCATGACGTTGATGCCGTAGACAAGCACGTCGCCCTCGTTCTTCCCGGTCTCCTGATACAGCCGCTCGATCTCCGGAAGAGCCGCTCGGCACGGGCCGCACCAGGTCGCCCAGAAGTCGAGCACCACGCAGGAACCCCGAAGGCCTGCCAGACTGACGACATCTCCAGAAGGTGTGGGAAGCGTAAAGTCAGGCGCCAGATCCCCCCCCTTGATCACAACGGCCGCCGCTCGCTCACGCGCCTGCAATGCTTCGACGTCTTGAACGACAGTCCGCTTACCCACGGCGATGACCGGATGCGACCACGATCCGTCCGTTCGCGTCGCGACCGACGCCCGGTACCCCCGCGTTCTGCCATCCGTCGCATCAACGGCGGCCAGGCAGCCGGTATCCGCAGCGACGGTCAATGCCGCGGACGCGTTGCCGTCCTCGACATGCACGACGTGGCGGTCCTGCCCATCGCGTGATACCGACGTCGCCTTTGGGCTGCGGACGAGACCACCGGTCACAACGCTGACCCACTCGTCAACGCCTCGACCCCCACGGGCAAGAAGCGGTGCAGGCGGCGCCGCCGTGTCCGCCAGGACCGCCTCGACCGATGCGAGCAGGTCCGTGCCGCGATCCACATCAACCACTCGATCGGGAATCATCTCCACGCTTGCGAGCAACCGCTCCCCCTGCGTTGCCATGACAAAGCCTGGCCCTTCCCAACTGAACGCGTCATCGGGACCGAAGCGAACGGTGTCCACCCGCTCGATCGTGTCGTCACCCCGGATCAGCGACCGCTCCGTGACAAACTCGACCGTCGCGTGGGATCCCGAGGCCTCAATCAGCGCGGCGAGCGCGGCTGCCGCGGCGGGGTCTTCGGTGACTGGAGCCTGCGCCGGTTTGATCGGCGGCGGAGTTGGCTCTTCACAGCCGCTCACAAACAAGCACGTGGTGATCGCTACAGATCCCAAACGGCGGAGCACCTGATACGTCATGTCAAAGAGTGTCCTTCATGGCCGGCCCGTGCATACCGCCCGCCTGATCCAGAGATGTTCGAGAGAGCACACGGCAGCGGCTTTCGACGGAGCCGTTGGTGGCCACATCATCCGCGAGGAGATCCACCATGGTCTTTCCAAGCGACGCGTGAACGGCGTCGCCAGCCAGCTCGACCATTGGAAGCAGCACAAAGACTCGCTCATGCATGCGGGGGTGCGGCACAGTCAGATTGGGCAGAGCAGCACATCCAGGTCGATAGGCCTGGGCCCACGCGGCACGCCACCCGCACGCACACGCCCCATCGCCTGCTCGATCGACAGGAGACCCTCAAGCAGCTCAAGCGGCTCAAGCCGCGTCCGAACGAGGACGACAGCATTGACGAAATCCGGTTGGTCGACGACATCAACGGCCGCGCTTTCGACGAGCGTGCTCAGCCGGACCACATCAACGCCGTCCAACTCGTCCAGACGTTCGGCGGCCTCAAACACCGCGGCGGCCCGGTCGCCCAAGTTCGCTCCAAGTCCGATGTAAACATCCTCACTCATGCAATCGGCCACTCCCATGGCAAGTCGGACTCCGTCCCATCAAGATGCCAGCGTAGCCACTGCAACGCGGCGTCGATGGTTCCCGACCGAACGTGCGCCCGACCGCCCGGCACACGAATTCTCCGGGTGAAGACCGCTTGCGAGTCGGCGAGCCCAAGCCACACAGTGCCGACGGGCTTGTCATCGGTCCCACCCTCCGGGCCAGCGATTCCGGTCACCGACACGGCAATCGTGGCCCCACTGCGACGTCTGGCCTGCGACGCCATCACTGCCGCCGCCTGGGCGCTGACGGCGCCCGGTCCATCCGGCGACAGCAACTCCGCAGGCACGCCGAGCGCCTCAACCTTCATCTCGTTGGCATAACTCACCCAGCCTCCGACGAACCAATCGCTCGAGCCCGCGACGCTCGTCAGCGCCGCAGCAATGCCGCCTGCCGTGCATGACTCCGCCGTGGCGAGTCGCTCGCCGCTGGCCGCCGCCGCCACCGCCTCAGGGAGATTCGCGGCCGTTGCCGGGAGTACCCACGGGTGCAGCGCTGCGCGAACAGCTTCGGCCACGTCGGCAATCTCTGTGTCGGTCGTGTCCGGGCCGGTCGGCCGGACTGCGACGCGAACGAGCCCGGTTCCGACGCGGATCCCCAGACGTGGACTTCGAGATTGATCGAGCAGGTCACCGAGCTTGTCGGCAGCCTGCACCTCGGTCAAGCCGGCCGCCCGCACTTCGGCTGACTGCACCACACCCGAGCCTCCGCGCAGCGCCTCCGCCACATGACGGCGGAACATGGACCGCATTTCACTCGGAGGGCCCGGGAGCCACCACGTAGTCGCCTCTCCGATCTCCGCCTGCAAGCCCGGAGCCGTCCCACGGTCGTTGGGAAGAAACTGCGCCGAGGGTGGTCGCATCGCAACGAGGGTTCTGGCCTCGGTCGCGGGAAGTCCCTGCAGGTCGCACCACGCTCGGACTTCGGCGAGCGCGTCCTGATCTTCGATCAATGATCCGCCGTCTGTCAGATCGGCCACTGCCCACCGGGTGAGATCATCGGTAGTTGGACCGAGCCCCCCGGTGCACACCAGCGCGTCGGCCTCCGCGACCAGACTTTCGGCCGCGGCGGCTATGGCGTCACGATCGTCGCCGACGGTTCGCATCTCGGTCACCACGTACCCGAGATCGAGCATCGCCTGAGCCACCCACGCCGCGTTGGTATCCACAATCGAACCGGCGAGCAGTTCGTCACCGATGGAGAGAATCGCGGCCTTCACTTGGACGCGGGCCCGTCGATCACCTCGTCGAACCGGTCTCGGAAGAACCGGCTCGCCGCCCGGCGGTACGCGGTGGCGGGCTGCGTTTCGCCGTCCCAATACCCTTCACCCTCCCAACCGCCGCGGAGCCAGCCCGCTTTGATCGCGGCCCGCCCCTCCGGGGTGTCGAGCGTCAGAACCTCGCCATCTCCTCGCTGCACAACCGGCATAGCGTCAAACGCGTCGAGCATCGCCGAGAGTTCTGGATCGTCGACATCACTCGCAGTGACAATGTCGTCGCGTTCCATCGGATACGCCGGGTGCGTGATGATCGCGTGCCAGGCCGCTTGTAACCGGCCCCGCTCATCCATTGCCATTGCCTGCATGAGCGGCGCGATGAAGGACCGCATGTTGCGGTCGTCGAACTCGGGGGTGGCTGCATTCTCGAACGGATCGACCCGATCCATGAACCGATCAAAGTGATGCTCATACAGCGACGCCCGTACGGGGAGCCTTCGGAGCGCGTATTGCCTTGGGCCCAGTCCGCCGCCCCCAGGCTCGAACTGCCACAGCGCCTGCCCCTCCTCGGAAAGGGTGAATTCGATGAACCTCGCGGCCAACTCGGGATCAGGAGGATTGGCAAGCATGGAAATCGGATCCGGATCCAGCGTGGTCTGGCCCGGCGGATCCACATACACAAGCCTGCCCGCGGCGCCATGATCTGCGAGCGCCTGCTGCTGGTACCGGCCGAAGAAGTCGATGCTCACCCCCATGGCAGCATCTCCGGCAGCGACATCGGTCGGGCCCCGCAGCGACGAAGCTGAGATGGTCCGCGCATTGGCGGCGGCGCGGCGGAGGATCTGCCAGCCGTGTCGCCAGCCAAGCCGCTTGAGAATGGTCTCAAACGCGGTCGTCACCGAGCCCGACTGCGCGGGATTGACCATGGACACACTGGCCTCGAGCCTGGGGTGGGCGAGGTCCGCCCACTCGTCCGGCATGGGCAGCCCGCGGGCCCCCAATTCGTCGGCGTTGGCCACCAGACCAAAGCTTGACATGGCCGTTCCAAACCAGTGCCCGTCCGAGTCCCAAAGGGCCGTACCGGCCACCGAGTCACGACCATAGACATGCGGCAGTTCATGCAGCGCGATCGGCGGCACGTCGCTGATGGACGCAGAAGCGTCGATCCGCCACACAGAGGCTGCGCCGGCGTCGCTGGTCTGCGTGAGGCTGGCTCGCACCACGCCCGTGGCCGCAGTGCCCCGCTGTTTGGCGGCCTCGATGTCCTGCACACCCACGCCCTTCAGCCAGGCGGTCACGTCGGCATCGGTGAGAGCCAGGAGTTTCACGGACGAGCCCTGCTTGAGCTTGCTGTGCTCGTACGAGCCGCCCCCGAACACCAGATCGGCGTCCCCGCCGGGCTGCCGGCCCTGCTTGAGCGCCGCGGCCCACTGCGCTTTGAGCATGCGGCGGATTTCACTCGTTCCACCCGGAACACTCCAGACAAGATCGACCGGTTCGTCGAACGTCTCGACATGCCACGCTTCGAAGGCGTCTTCAAACTCGGCCCGGATCTGCTCGTTGTGAGGTGTCACGATGACCAGTTGTCGCGCTGCGCCGCTGCCCGCCGGCGCTGCCCCCTGGAACACGAGCGGAAGAAGCAGCACGATCAGGAAGAGCGTGACGACAACACACTCCTTCCAACCGATCCATGTCGGCTTGATCGCCATCAGCGAAGTCCCGCCGCGGTGCGCGATTCTTCGGCCAATTCAGGTGCGGCCCGAGATACGGCCGCCGTCCAATCTTCGCCGGCCTTCGGTTCCGCGTAGATCACGGACCGGCTGGCCGTCAGAAGCGCGCCGTGTCCATCAGGGCCGAAGAGGGGCTTGCAGTCCTGCACAGCGCCGCCCTGAGCGCCGATCCCGGGCACCAGCAGGATGACGCCAGGCATTCGGTCTCGAAGTGACTCGGCTTCCGACGGGTGTGTCGCACCGACCACAGCACCGACGTCAGTCCATCCCTGCCACGCCGGTCGGTCGGCCGCCATGGCGGCCACCAGATCCGCCATGGCCTCAGACATGGTGCGACCATCGGCCAGAGTGAGTTGCTGCACCTCACCTGCGCCCGGGTTCGATGTCCGAACCAGTACGAACACACCCCCATGTTCGAGATACGGCCGCATGGTCTCCCGCCCGAGCCATCCATTCACCGTCAGCCAGTCCGGCGCGGGGCCGCGTCGCTTGAAAGCGGCAGCTGCATAGTGCGCCGCACTCACGCCGATATCACCACGTTTGGCGTCGAGTATGACGGGCAGGTTTCGCTCCGCCGCGGCAGCCAGCACATCGTCCACAATCGCAACGCCCTCGGGACCGTGCCGCTCGTAGCACGCGGACTGAACCTTGACGCAAGCCACATGGTCGGCCACAGCGTCGATCACACCCAACGAGAACGACCGGACGGCGTCGATGGACCTGCCCCCGGGCAGACGATCCAGAACCGGGTCAAGCCCGACGCAGGCCGCACCGCCACTCCGGTCCATTGCCTCCACGAGCCGCTTGGCCGGGCCACACACGATCTGATCTGGGTTGCATTGCATCAGGTGTTCCACGGGCGGGACCATGATACCGGTCCCGCAGCGGGTACCCTCGGGGCATGGACCCGCCGCGACATCTCCACCTCGATCGCCGTACGGGCCTGGAGGTCGTGTGGTCCGACGGGAGCGCGTCCCGCTACCCCATCGCCCATCTCAGACGGTGGTCACCCTCGGCAGAGGCCCGAGCGGCTCGCACTGAATTGGAGACCAACCCGCTGGCGGTCCTTCCGCAACAGTCGACCCCGTCCGAGGAACTCGAAGCGGTTGGAATCGAGCGAATCGGCACGTACGCGGTACGGATCGAGTTCAATGACGGACATCGGACCGGGCTCTATTCCTGGGAGTGGCTGAGCCGCATCGACCCGCATCGCATGGATCAGAACGCATGAATGAGACGCTGATCGACCCGCTCACTTCCCCGCCGTCGGTCACTCCGGATCTGCCGGACCGCGATGTATGGTTCGGCCAGATCATCCCGGGCACCGACGCGGCAAGCAATGCGGTCTCGCACGTTTCAAATGTCGAGTACGTACGGTGGCTGGATCAAGTCGGGCAGTCGCACCTGGCTTCGCTGGGTTGGACCAGTGAACAGTTGATTGCAGCAGGCGCCATGTGGTTCGTCGCGCGACACGAGATTGACTATCGCCTCGAGGTCCATGCTGGCGAACCGCTTCTGGTGGCCACGTGGGTACGTAATCTCCGCCGCGTCAAGTCGTGGCGGGACACAGTCATCTGGCGAGCGGGCACCGCGGAACCAAGCATCGTCAGCACGGCTTCGACGCTGTGGGTGCACGTGGATCTGGATCTTCGCCGGCCCGTCACGCCGCCGCCCGAGATGGCAGCGCGACTTCGCGAGGCTTCGTCGGACATGGACCCGTCATGGCGAGTACGCGTCTGATGCGGGTCGCGTTGACCATCGACTCTGATCGACTGCTGGATGACCGTCCAGCACTCGCCTCGGTGGCCCGCGGGCTGGCGGACGCTGGCATCCAGCAGACGCTCGTCGCAGCCGACGCGACGTCGCCCCCGCTCGTCGATGACCTTGACGTCGTTGCGGCGCCGATGCCGCTTCGGTGGACCCGCCGCACCGGCAAGCTGGACGCAGCCGCACAAGCGTTGTCCAGGTCGCCCGTCGACGTGCTGTTCTTCAGCGGCGACGACGCAGCTCGAACAGCGCATGAACTCGCGTCGAGGCTGGAAGTACCGATCGCATGCGATGTCTGGAAGTCCAGCCAGGTGGAGAATGCGAAGCGATCGCCGTTTGTCGACACGTGGATTGCCAGAACCGACTCGCTCGCCGAGGGACTGCGGTCATCACTTCAGCACGGAACCGTCATCACGGCCCGGCCCCCCATCGATGCAGGATCGGTCGCGCGGCTTCCGGACACGCGGCCGTCGCTGGTGATGTTGGATCCGGGCGGCTCAAAAAAACACGGGCCGCAGATGATTGAGGTCCTCGCGGCAGTCCTGGAAGCGAGGTCGGATCTCGAAGTCTTTCTTGAACTCAGAGGGCCACGCGCGAATCGCCTCTGGAAGGCCGCTGACGATTTGAACATCCTCGGAAGCGTGACAGTGCTCGATCGCCTGGGCATGCTTGCGCCACTCGTCGGCGGCGCCACCATCGTTGCGGCGCCCGATCCGGATGGGCCCGCCAGAAGCCTCCTGCCAATGGCGATGTGTGGCGGCGCTGCCGTCGTCGCCGCGAGCACCGTTCAGGATGATTTGCTCGTCTCAAACGAGACGGCCCTCCTCATCGAACACCCCGAGCCAGACTCGTGGGTCAAGGCCATTCTGGGCTTGCTCTCAGACCCGGCAACGCGTCAGCGGATCAGCCACGCCGCCGCTCAAACTGCCCGAGAAGCGTGCCGCCCCGACACCGCCGTGGCCGCCTGGGTGACCGCCCTGACCGCCGCGGCGGAGCCTGCCCCCTACACGCTCTAAGCAGGCAGCACGCTGATACTCCACCGCCCGGTGTCTGTGGTGGCTATCTCCTTGCGTGGAAGGCGCCAAGAGGGGGAACGCCTGCGGCCAGTGGATCCGCAGACCGTAGAAAGTTCATCAAGAGCAGGCCGAAAGACCGAACCAAACCACGGCTCGTCTAGTGTGATCAATCCGTCTTTCTCCCCTCCCCCCCGTTTCGGCCTTGTGTCGGGACGGGGGTCTTGCTTTTGACTTGAGGGGTCAGGTGGCGGTCATGAGTTCACGCAGGATCGTCAGTCCCTGCTTCAATTTCACGTCATCGCAAGCGAAGCTGATGCGGATATGCGTGTCGCGGCTACTGAACACTCCCCCTGGAATGGTGACGACATTGCGCTCAATCGCCGCTTCGGAGAATTCTGTTCCTGACATACCAAGCCGCTCGGGTACTTCAACGAACGCATAGAAGGCCCCGCCGCAGTCTGAAACCGAGGTGATGTCACCAAGCATGTCGCGAACCAGATCGCGGCGAGATTCAAAGTGGTCGATCACAGGCGACATGTCGACGTCATAGGCCTTGACCATTGCGGCCTGCGCCATCGACGGGGCGCACACGAATGAGTACTGCTGAAACTTCGCCATCTGGGCAATCAGCCACGAGGGGCCTGCGGCCCACCCGAGCCGCCACCCGGTGCACCCATAGGTCTTCCCGAAGCCACGAATGAGCAACATGTCCTGCGTGTGCCGCGCGGGACTTGCGCACGCGCACGAATCTCCACGGGATTCGGAGTAGGTAAACAGATCGTAGATCTCATCGGACACCAACATGACGCCGCGGCTCACGCACAGATCGGCCAGATCATGCATCTCGCGATCCGTCAGCACGACACCGGTCGGGTTGCCGGGCGAGTTGACAAGAACGATGCGAGTCTGATCAGTGATGAGCGGCTCCACTCGCTCCGCAGTCATTCGAAAGTCGCCATAGGTGTCGCACGGAACAATCGTCGCGCCGGTCATGGGGCCGAGCGCGGGGTACACCACGAACCAGGGATCGGGAATGATGGCTTCGGTGCCCGGGCCGCAAAGCGACATACATGCCAGCACAAGCGCGCCGCTGGTCCCGGAGGTCACCAGGATGTCTATGTCGTCGGCCGCAGTGTCCCAGCCGACGTCCGCGGACAAGTTTCGTTGAATGGCTTCCCGGAGGTCTCCCGCACCAGCCGTGAGCGTGTACCCGTTCCGACCTTCCCGAATCGCCTCGATCGCGGCGGCTCGCAGCGGCTCCGGCACTTCAAAGTCCGGCTGACCAATCGAAAGGTTGATGGGGTCGGGAAGCGAAGCCCCGAGTTGAAACGCTCGGCGAATGCCCGACACGTCGACATCCCGAGCCCGTTGGCTGAGCAGTCGTTCCGGATCAAGCACGGGGGAATCCCTCCACGGCGAAGGGCCATGCCGGGCAATGTCGACCGGTGGCCGACGTCACGCTCACTCTGAGGCGGCCTCGGCCTCGGCGCCGCCCTCGGTGGCATCGCCCTCTCCGGCAGCTTCCTTCTTGGGCTTCTTGGTGACCACAGCACGATTGCCGACCTTCCGCAGACCGATTGGTGAATCGGCCTCGGGATCAAAGTCGCCCTCGTTCATCAGCCGCGCAACGCGTTCATTGCGGGTGAGCACGTTTCGGTGCTGGTTGAGGCCGGCAGGCTTCGTTTTCAGACTTCGGTGGAGGCTCATGGTCGATCGCCCTTGCGCATCAGGTACTTGTCATCAAAGCTCGTGTTTCCGCCGTTGGCACGCCAGAGCCGCCCCACGGCGGCGATCTTTTCGGCGAGTTCCTGAACTGCTGGGTCAGACGACCGGTCCGACTGCAGCCCGGGAAGGGCGAGGAGCTTCGCGAGCCGAGCATTGTCGCCCGAAACCACTTTCACTTCAAGTCCCTGGCTGCGACAGTACGCCGCGAGCCGCTCCATGTCGCTGGGACGCCACTCGGCAAGCACGAAGTAATACAGGCCTGCCACCAGCGGATCGCCTGCTGGGCGCTCTGAAGGGACATTTTGGCCGACCGCATGCGTCGCCTGGGCCGGCTCTTGGGGGGGTGTCGCTGTTTCCACCTTCAAGGGATCGCTCACTCGAACGGCCTGGACGGCTTCGTTCGCGCTGGCAGTCCGAGCTTCTTCAGCGCCAGCCCCACGGCCAAGCGCCCAGGCGATGACCACAAGCGCCCCGCCGCCCAGAATGATCAGCCACATGAAACCGAGCGGAATCCGCATGCTGGTTCGAGGTGGAGCCTCCTCATTCGGTTGGCCTGAGCCGTCCGGCGAGTGCCCTTGACCGGCGCGATTGAGTCGTGATTGCCCGACTTCGTACAACGATGGTCGCGACCCGCGTCTAGCCATCTGTCACATCTCCCTGAAAACCAATCACGCTGGCAATCGCCATTCCACCGGCGTGGGAGAGCGAAATCTCCCAGCGATCGACGCCCCGCTCCGCAGCCAGCGTCGCCGTATGGCCAGATAGTGCCACCTCAGGCGCGCCGCCGGCGCGGTGTGAGACCGACACGTCGGTCCACGCAGTGCCACCGGCCCACCCGCATCCGAGTGCCTTGAACACCGCTTCCTTGGCAGCGAACCGGGCCGCGTAGCGTTCCAATCGACCGGGCGGCGACGATTCGGCATAGCAACGCTCGGCATCGGTAAAGACTCTCGTCACGAACCGCTCCCCGTGGGACTGCACGAGGCCCGCGATGCGGTCGATGTCGACGATGTCCACTCCATGCAGAAGGCTCGTCATGCCAGCAAGTGTACTGCTCCCCCGGGCCTCCAGCCGGACTCAGCCGGCGGCATCCCACGCATGTCGCATCGCCGACAGCGCCGCCGTCGGATCCGCCAGAAAGCGAAGGTCTGCGACAACCGGTCGGCTTGGGGCCGCCACCCGGCAAGCCGTCCTGTAGGCAAGTACGTCGAGGCTCCCGCCAGCACCTGGCGCCGACCGGACGCCACCGACCAGATCACAGAACCGCGCAGCAGCAAGTGGGTTGGCCGCGGCCGCAACCGGATCCTCCCCCGCTTCCAGAAGAACTGGCGGATCAACGCACGGAACACACCACGGCGGCGGCTCCGCTCCGGAAACGGCGAGCCGGACTCCTGCCTCCGCAGCCGCCCCGCTCATCGCGTCCTGCACATCGGCGGAGAGCGTCGCCTCCGGCAGTCGCATCGTCACAGAACATCTCCCCAGCTCGCCGGCCAGCCCGCAGGCCGCCCGCACTGCATCGATCGCCCGATCGACCGTGGAAGCATCCTGCAGGTGCTCGATTGGGATCCAGAGGTCCAGCCCGGCAGCGACCAGGCCCGCGCGGCGAAGTGCCAGTGCGAGATCCCGACGGGCCGAGGCCGTCATGTCGCGTGGACGCAGGCCGTTGGGACCAGAGGCCGCAAGCTGCGCCGCCCGCCACCCGTCGCGGCCAAGCCGGGCGATCGCCGCTCGCAGGTCGCGGCCAAGCTCACACACAGTGGGCGCCAAGGGCGCTTCTGGAAAGTCGTCATCCCATGCCATGCGCGGAAGCCTATCAGGCGATACCGTGCCGCCATGTCCAGCACGCCGTTCATCGAGACATCGCTCGTATCCGGTCCCGTCCAACCTGGCGGCTTCGACCTGACGCCGACAGCCGGCGCCGAGGTTGTGTTCCTCGGCAGGACGCGGGGGGAACGGCACGAGCGACACGGCGATCTGCAACACCTGGACTACGAAGCACACCCCGAGATGGCGGCACGCCTCCTGCAGGAGTTGGCCGAGCAGGCTGCAGACCAGTGGCCCCTGCACGCAGTTCGACTGCGGCACGCGACCGGTGTCGTCGCGCCGGGCGAAGCGAGCGTCGCCATCGAGGTGCTGTCAGGCCACCGGGCCGAGGCATTTGAAGCCTGCCGATGGCTGATTGACACGCTCAAGGTCAGACTCCCAATCTGGAAACGCGAAGTCTGGTCGGACGGAACGACGTGGGTGAACGGCACACCCGTCAGGCCCAGCACGTGAGCCCCGCTCGACCGCCAGCCGTCGCGACCCCGGCCCAGAAAGCGCGAGCGACACGTCTCTACAAGGCGCTTGAAGCCGCGTGGCCAAACGCCACGTGCGAGCTGACCTGGAATGAGCCCCATGAGTTGCTGATTGCGACCATTCTCTCTGCGCAGAGCACGGATGTGGCCGTCAATGCGGCGACACCAGCACTCTTCAGAGCCTTTCCCAGCATCGACGCGTTCGCGGCGGCCGAACCAGCGGATATCGAGCCCCATATCGCCACGATCGGTCTCTTTCGCAACAAGGCCAGGGCCGTCGTCGAGTCAATGCGCCGAGTCCGCGACGCATACGGCGGTGAGGTTCCGTCAACCATGAAGGACCTCGTCACGCTGCGAGGCGTGGCCCGCAAGACGGCCAACGTCGTGCTCGGCAATGCGTTTGGCATCAACGAAGGCGTCGTCGTGGACACGCACGTCTCACGGCTCGCGTGGCGGTTCGGGTTGACCGACCACGAGGGGAAGGTTGATCGAATCGAGCAGGACCTCATGGCACGATTCCCTCGAAACCGATGGACGATGCTCAGCCACTTACTTGTCTTCCATGGACGTTATGCCTGCAAAGCGAGGCACTGCGTGTGTGGCGAGCATCTTGTGTGCGCGAAGTTTGGACTCGCCGATCGCTGCTCGTGCGCGGCCACCCCCAGGCAATCCTGAACGATGCCTGGTCAGTAGATCTCGCGGACGACTCCGAAACCGCCGTGGGCCGACGCGTACGCGACCCCGCCACCGAGAATCAACGGTTCAATCGCAATCACCGGCCCATCCACCAGCACGCCAAGTCGCCTCGACGTTGCCGACTCATCGTCTGTGCCAGACAGCATCAGCAGGAGGATGCCTCCGTCATGCCCCAGCCAGAATGCGTCCTCGGTGGAAGCGACACACCGGAACCGACCTCCGCCCGGGGGCTGCAGACGCTGCACGCCGGCGGGCGACTCCAATTCGGCCGCCCCGTCTTCGCCAATCGTCACTGTCCAACCGAGCACCGATGCCGTTTGAGCCGGCGGCGGAAGCTGCGTGCCGTCCGAGTCAATCTGCGTCGGCTCCCGGCCCGGTCGATAGGCCCAGCGGCCGTGAGGCGAATCCGCAATCAGCATCTCACCATCAGACGCCGCGCTGGTGAGCCCGGCCGGCGCGTGCGTCCAGTGCACGGCGGAGGCCAGCGGGTCGGCGCTGCCAACGTCCACAATGCCGCGTCCAAACGTACCAGCCACTGCCAATCGTTCCATAGTCAACCAGTCCGCGTCCTGCACACCATCGACATCGGTCCAGGACTCACGCAGCAGACCATGGCCAGTCAGTCGATACACGCCGAAACCCCTGGTCGATACGACGAGCAGCCGGCTCCCCCGCTGGCGAAGACGAACAACCTCCCCCGGCACCGCCGACGACCAGCGATTGGGGTCAAGTTCCCTGCAGTCCTCGCCGAGAACGCCCACGAGTGCGCCCGCCCGCTCGTTGCGAGCAAAGAGCATCGCACCATCCGGAAGCGATGGGTGCGGCTCTGCGGCCTCAAGCAGCGAGGCGGTTCCGACGTAGCGACCGCCAGCACGCCGGTGGATGCGGCGGCCACTCACATGCAGCACCCGGCCCCCCGTCGCAACAATGCTCTTGACCGGATCACCATCCGTTCGCACGACTACCTCCCCATCCAGGGTTCTGGCGCCACCCGGCCCGAGCGTCACCACGGTATCGCCCCACTCCTCCAGCCCTTGTGGCCAGCAACCCAAATCAGTTCCCGAAACGCGGTCCATTTCGACCGGCCTCCACGGGTTCTCACGGTTGAGCACGACGACCTCGACGTCTCCGAGCAGGACCACGATCTCCCCGTCGGTGACGACCAGATCTGATGCATTGGGCACGGTGCCGGATGAGGCCAGCGATGTCGTCGAAATCACCCGACCACGCTCGTCAATGGCCAACAGGTCCGTTCCCGAGAGCTGGTACCAGACACCGTCCCGCACCTGGAGGCGTCGCTGGGTCCCGTGGGTCGAGTGGTCGATGGCGATCGACTCGGTCCGCGGTCTCGTGGACGTCTCAGGCTTCCACTGGGAAGCGCACCCCCCGGTCGCTCCCATGAGCATCGCCAGTAGGATGGAACGCGAGCCGCTGAGCCTGATGGTTGGCATGCGGCGCAGGATACGAAAGGTCCACCCGAGCGACCACCATGGCTGACCGCATCGAACAACTTCGCCGCATGCTTGATTCTGACCCCGAGGACGCCTTCTGCCTCTACGCGCTCGGTATGGAGTATGCGGGCCAAGGAGAACATCAGGCCGCCGCAGCACATCTCGAGCAATCGCTTGGCTCGGATCCAGACCAGCCCTACGCCTGCTTCCAACTTGCCAGATCGCTCGCTCAACTCCGACGCTCGGCAGACGCGGCGTCTGCGATCGACCGCGGGCTTGAGATCGCGCAGGCGCAAGGCGACGAAAAGGCGTTTGGGGAACTGGCGGAACTCAAGGTCTCACTTCGACTTGATGACTGACGTGGCATGCATCACCGCCATCACCGCAGACCCGCGTGAGCCGGACCTCCGGCGAATCCAGGCGGCTGGTCGGTGCGTGGCCCGAATTCGACACGTTGACGTGGATGCGATGCGCCTGCGTGTCGGAGATCCCCTCAATGCGTCACTGCTCGCAGGTCTCGAAGCGGCCGATCGACGCGCTGCCTTGCGGGTTCGGGCCATCCGGTCCCTCTCTCGGGCCGCGGCGAGCCGCAAGAAGCTTGAGTCGCGGCTGGCCAGGCACGGAACAGAGGACGACATTGCGCAGGTGCTCGACAACCTGACCGCTGACGGCATTGTGGACGATGTGCTGGCGGCCGCGCAACTCGTCACCGAGACCCTTCGCCGCGAGCCGGTCGGGCGAACCAAGTTGCTGCAGATGTTGACGAGCCGGGGGTTCGGTCAGGACGTATCGGAACGCGTTGTTGACGATGCACTCCGAGACCGGGACGGCAGGCAGGACCTGTCAGAAGCAGCCACACGCGCTGCTCGCGGGCTGCATGGACTTCCGCGAGACACCGCTGCGCGACGGCTGGCGGGCAGGTTGGGGCGACGGGGGTTCGACGAGGACGCCGTCGCCGAAGCAATCCGGTCCATTCTGCCGGAGGAGTAGCCGACCCCGGTACCATCCCCCCCGCATGTCAGGCAGCCCAGATCCAACCCATCAATCGCCCCAGCCTCAGTCTGGGCCCGAATGTGACATCTGGGAGGTGCAGGCCTCGGACCTGCCGTTGTTGAAGCGGCGGTTCGAAGACCTTCTGCTGCTCGACTGCCGAACACACCCGGAGTACGACGACGACCACCTCGCCGGCGCCGAGTTGATCCCCATGCAGGAAATCAGCATTCGCCTCGCCGAATTGGATCAATGGGAGTCTCGAGTCATCGTGGTGTATTGCCGCACCGGACGTCGGTCACGCATTGTGACCCGATACCTGACGCATCGAGGATTCACGTGCGTGCGGTCGCTCGCCGGCGGCATAGAAGGCGTTCGAAGCGGAGACCCGGCGGCATGCTGAGCAAGCGGCTGATCACGGGCCCCCTTCTCGTCGCCATGCTTGTTCTGATCGTCTGGCTTGATGACAGCGTCGGAGGCGTCACGCTCGGTAGCGGCGAAGTGCCGCCGGGATTGCCCCTCCTCTTCATCAGTCTGGTGGCGAGCATCTTTGCAAGTCTGGAACGCAGCGCCATTGCGGTCGCCTCTGGCCGGCGAGCCGCGGCCATCCTGACGATCTTCGGCGGCGGAGCACTGATGGTGGCCATGTGGGCAGGCGGAAACGGCAATCACGTGGGGTGGCCGGTGCTTGTCGTGCTGGGACTCTGGTTCGCCTCCATGGTTGTGCATGCCCAGGGCAAGCGAACCGAAGGCGTTCTGGCAGACGCCGCAGTCACGACCGGAATCGCCATCTACGTTGGCGCAGGGCTCGGCTTCTACCTGCTTCTCCGAGCCGATCTCTCAGCCTGGTGGATCGCCGCCATCGTGCTCATCACCAAGTCGTGCGACATCGGCGCCTACTTCACCGGCTGCTCGATCGGCCGCCATAAGTTGATCCCCTGGCTCAGTCCCGGCAAGACCGTCGAGGGCCTGATCGGGGGATGTGTCACCGCCGTCTTCGTGTCACTCGGTGCGACCTATCTGCTTGGGGACGCCGGTTTCACCGCAGTTGACTGGCCGCTCGCCGCCCTGCTCGGGCTGGTTCTGGCGATCGCCGGGCAGGCCGGAGACCTGACGATGAGCCTGCTGAAACGTGGATGCGGCGTCAAGGACAGCGCATCGACGCTTCCCGGTATGGGGGGCGTCATGGACGTGCTCGACTCCATTCTGCTCGGTGGACCCGTTGCATGGTTCGTCCTGACGATCGCCGGTGTGACATCCGCCCAGTAGGACACTCGTCGATGTGATGGACCGTGCTACACTGCGCGGCCACGATTCGTCTGCCCCGGAGTGCCCAATGACACTGATCGAAGACCTCCTCGCGCTCTTTCAGGTTGACCGCCGCTTGCGGAGCCTTCGATCTCGCGTCGACTCAGCGGAGACATACCTACGAGTTCAGCAGGGCCAGATGCAGACGTTGCAGGCGCGGCAGGACGAGTTGGAAACCCGAAAGCGGCAACGCCAGGCGCACGCCGGCAACCTCGAAACCGAGGCGGCCGGCATCGACGAACGAATTGAGAAGTTTCGGGAGGAACTCAACTCAACATCCTCGTCGCGTCAGTATCACGCCGTGCTTGCTGAAGTGAACAGCCTGAAGGACAAGCGGTCGGGCATCGATGAGCAGACGCTCGCCGAGCTTTCAGGCATCGAGGAGATCGACGGGCAGATCACCGAAGTCAATGAACGAGTAGCGGAACGTGCAAAGGTCATCGAGTCCGCAGAGACTGAACTCGCCAACCGGCGAGACGAGATCAAGGACTCGCTCACGGAGCTCGAAGCCGAGCGAAACGAGAAAGCTGAAGGCATTCCGTCCGGCATCCAGTCGCTTTTCGACGAGCTCGCCGACGACTTTGAGGGCGAGGTCATGGCGAGCATCGAGCTGATCGACAAGAGACGCCGCGAGTACGCCTGTGACACCTGCAACGTTCACCTGCCCTTTGACATCGTCAGCCGCGTGACTGGCAGACCGGATGAGATCGTCCAGTGTCAGGGGTGCCTGCGAATCCTCTACGCCAGCCAGGACGCCCGCGAGGCGTTGGTCAAGTAGCCCCGGTCGCTGGCGGTACCATGGCCCCGACCCCATGATCTGCCCCCGCTGCAATCAAGACGACGACAAGGTCGTCAACAGCCGGAGTTCCGACGGCGGGCACGTCGTTCGCCGCCGCCGGGAGTGTCAGAACTGCCAGTTTCGATTCACGACTTATGAACGCGCGGAGTCATCGGGCAGACTGGTCGTCGTCAAAAAGGACGGCACGCGTGTGCCCTTCAAGCGAGAGAACATCCTCCACGGCATCATCGCTGCCTGCGGCAAGCGGCCTGTCTCCGAGCAAGCCAAGGATGACGTTGTCGAACGCATCGAGCGAGAGGTCCGGCGAGCATTCGACCGAGAGGTGCCGAGTGTCGAGATTGGCAAACGAGTATCAGCCGCCCTGCGGGATCTCGACGAAATCGCCTATATCAGATATGCCAGCGAGTATCGGGAGTTCGACTCACTGACCGAACTGGCCACCGAAGTTTCGAATCTCCAGTCGCAGCCCAAAGACCACCCCGGGCAGCAAGACCTCTTCACAGAGAAGAATTGAGCAACGGCCCATGCCCACCATCACGCTTCCTGACGGCTCCACTCGCCAGTACGACACCGACATCACGCCCCTGCAGGTAGCAGCCGAGATTGGCCCGGGGCTCGCGAAGGCGGCACTCGGCGCCCGGGTCGACGGTGAATTGGTCGGCGTACACCACACCATTTCCGAAGACGCCAACCTCGCCCTCCTGACACCACCGCGAGGTGACGCCGAGTGCGACGGCGACGTGCTCTGGCTGCTCCGTCACAGCGCCGCGCACGTCATGGCCGAAGCAGTCCAGTCGATCTATCCCGAGGCGAAGTTGGTCTACGGGCCGCCCGTCGACGAGGGGTTCTACTACGACCTTGCGCTGCCGGATGGCACCACGATCAGCACGGGTGACTTCGATCGCATCGAGGCTGCCATGGCCGAAATTGTGAAGGCCGACCGGCCCTTCACGGTCACTGAAGTGTCCGTCACAGACGGCATGGACCGGCTCGAGAGCGAGGGGAGCAAGTACAAACTCGACAACGCCCGCCGCGCGGTGGATGCCGGCGCGGAAACGCTGTCCTGGTATACGACGGGCGAACCCGGGCGCAACTGGGACGACCTCTGCCGGGGCCCGCACGCCCCGTCGAGCGGCAGAATCGGCGCATTCAAACTCATG
The DNA here is from genome assembly GCA_964567915.1 of uncultured Isosphaeraceae bacterium. Lineage (GTDB taxonomy): Bacteria > Planctomycetota > Phycisphaerae > Phycisphaerales > SM1A02 > UBA12567. The sequence continues at coordinate 25,709 of CAZMPA010000002.1, forward strand.
TCAGTCGCCGCAAGCCACTGGCACGGCGATGTCAACTCGGATCGCCTGACGCGTCTCTATGGGACAGCATTTCCGGACAAGAAGCGACTTGCGGCGCATCTCGAGCAACTCGAGGAAGCACGCCGGCGTGACCACAGGGTCATTGGCAAACAACTGGGGCTCTTTCGGATCGACGACATGGTTGGTCAGGGACTCGTGCTGTGGACTCCAGCCGGTGCCACGATCCGTCAGGAACTGCAGGACTTCATCGGCGCCGAGTTGACGCGGCAAGGGTACGACGCTGTCTTCACGCCGCACATCGGCAAGCTTGATCTCTTTCGCACCTCTGGCCACTTCCCCTACTACCAGAACAGCCAGTACCCCCCCCTGATCGACCCCGATCAATTGACAGAATTGGCCGGCGAGGGCTGCAGCTGCGCAGACCTCTCAAACCGACTTCGCGAAGGTGACATCGACGGCTACCTGCTCAAGCCGATGAACTGCCCCATGCACATTCGAATCTTTGCGGGCGAGCCCCGGAGCTACCGCGATCTGCCCGTCCGTCTTTCCGAATTCGGAACGGTGTACCGGTATGAGCAGTCCGGAGAACTCGGGGGCATGCTTCGGGTTCGAGGCTTTACACAGGACGACGCACACCTCTTCTGCACCGAGGATCAGGTGCTGGATGAGGTCAAGGGATGCCTGGAACTGGTGCAGATCATTTTCGGGACACTTGGCATTGAGTCCTTCGATGTTCGCGTTGGTCTTCGCGATCCCGATTCGACCAAATACGTCGGAAGCCCCGAAAACTGGGACCGCGCCGAGGCCGCGTGCCGCACTGCTGCGGAGACCCTCGGCGTCCCCTGGAAAGCCGAACCTGGAGAGGCGGCCTTCTACGGGCCCAAGATTGACTTCGTCGTTCGTGACGCCATCGGCCGATCCTGGCAACTCGGAACAGTGCAGGTCGACTACAACCTCCCCGAGCGATTCAAGCTCTCGTACATCGGCGCCGACAATGCGCCGCACCGTCCGGTGATGATTCATCGGGCGCCGTTCGGATCCATGGAACGCTTCATCGGCTTTCTGATTGAGCACTTCGCAGGCGCATTCCCCACATGGCTGGCGCCCGAGCAGGTTCGCGTGCTCCCAGTGAGCGAGAAGTCCTCGGAATATGCCCGAACCGTTCACGAAGCACTGGCTGCATCCGGCCGACGTGTCGTCCTCGACGACGGGAACGAACGCCTGCAAGCCCGTATTCGGGCCGCGGCCGAGCGGCGGATCCCATACCTCCTGATCGTGGGGCCCCGGGACGCCGATGCAGGAACAGTCAGCGTCCGCGCCCGCGGGATCGAAAAGGACCTCGGCGCCGTCCCCCTCGGGACCTTCGTTGATGCGTTGAATCGGGAGGTCCAGGAGCGGTCTGGATCGGCGCTGGCTGAAACGCTCTTTGCGACGGAATCGGCTGTCTGACCCCTATGGGCGTGGTCCACTCTCTGGCCCCCCGAGCCGCCCTGCCCCCTAGGCGACGCCGGCTACCCGACCCCCCCCGCGGGCGGCGCCGGGGCCACGGCCATGGCTTCCACAAGCGCCGTGAAGGCCCTGCCCGCCAGCGGCACGAC
>CAZMPA010000003.1:0-25555 GCA_964567915.1 uncultured Isosphaeraceae bacterium
GCATGCCCGTCGTGTCGTTCTTGATCGTGTAGCCGATGCCGCACGAACTGGAGTCGGTCACGATGAGCATGACGACGTCCGCGCCCAGCGTATCCCGCGTCGTGTGAAGATCGTCCATGTCGCCGTCGGACGTGCCGGCGAGCCTCGAGAGCATGTAGTTGAAGGAGCCGGTCTCGGTGAATGATGTCGCCGCCGTTCCAACCAGGCGGACGCGAGCGGCCGTGTCACTGTCGCGGTAGACATCGTTGCACTCATTGACCCAACCCCGAATGGCTGTTTCCATGGCCTCGGTACTTCCAGCGTTTGCCAGGGCACTTGGCGTATAGGCCACGAGCAGGTCGATGACGCCGCCGTCGTCGCCGTCCGGCGCGTCGCCATCGGCGGGTGGTGGTGCTGCCGGGCTGCCCGGGTCTCCGCCGTCGCCGTCAATGCCGATGGATGCCGAATCTGCTTCACAGCCGACGAGTTCGTCGGGGTCAAGTTCGAGCACGGTGGCCGGTTGCCCCGGAGCCTGCTTGATGAGATAGGTGCCGAATCTGGGCGAGCGGACGACGCCCCGGACATGCCCCTTCCACTGCTGCAGCCTGATGGTCCCGGCAGGGTCGCCCACGATGCCCGAGGTGGCGCCGCCGCCCGGCGAGGCTTCCAGTTTGAGTGGGGTGTCCGGGAGAATCTGCAGGTTTGCCTTCGGGCGGAGGGCTCGAACCCCGGACCAGGCATTGGCGCCGGACAGGACCGGGCGAGACGGCTGCTGGGGCTTGCCCGCAGCGGCGCGGCCGGTTGCGACGAGCGCGATTCCAAGCCCGATCAGGCCCAGGGCCAGTGTTCGAGTTGTCAGTGCTCCATATCCCATATCACCAGCTATGGGACAAGACGCCAGGTATGTGATCTGGTTCGGGCAGGTGGTGCGGTCGAGGGAAAAAGCGGTGCGGATGCGGCTTCTATTGCCCGTGAGGGGCTTCCACCTGACCACGTTGGGCGGCCCAGCGGTCGATTCCGGCCAGATTCATGTCCACCAGCCCGCGTGTGACGTGGGTCTTGAAGAGGTCGTCGGGGACCCCCCACGCCGATGCCTGCTCCCGCAGGACTGCCAGGTAGGCCGCTTTGCGGTCGTCCCCCTGGTGGGTGGTGATCCAGTCCACCTGCGACCGCATGGATGACCGCAGCTGGCTCAGGTGGGCGGGAATGTCGTGCACCGTCCCGCCGTGCGTCAGGCGGAGTGCCGTCCAGGGCCCCGCCTCGATGCGGTCGATGGTGGCCAGCCAGCGGTCAAGGTCGAATTCGGGCGGCGGCATCGGGACGGTGATCCACCCCGTGCCCGGCACCCGCATGGCCGCCGCGTCGCCCACAAAGAGGTCCCCCGTGCTCGGCAGATGCCAGCCGTGGTGGTGGTTGGCGTGGCCGGTTGTTTCAATGGCAGTGAACGCAAGTCCCGCCGCTTCGACAACGTCTCCGTCGTCGATGGGGCGGACGAGCTCGGCAGCGCACGGGTGAAGCGGGCCCCACAGCGGATCAAAGCGGTCACCGTAGATCGTTCGGGCGCTTCGCTCCAGACGTGAGGGATCAATCAGGTGTCGTGCGCCAACCGTATGTACGTGCACAGGCACGCCTCGCTCGGCGAATCTCCACGCGCCGCCTGCGTGGTCCAGGTGAATGTGCGTCAACAGGACGGCTGCGAGCGACGCAGGATCGACCCCCGCGGCGTGCAGGCCAAGGTCCAGTGTTTCACCGGTACTGGCGGGACCCGTTTCGATCAGGACATCGCCCGTGGGGCCGCGGACGAGCCAGGCAGCGATGGCGCCCGGGACGCCCATGTGCATCAGGTCGATTGAATGGGTGATCGACTCACTCATCCTCAACGGGTTGGCGTTGCCACCGGTCGCCGCGGTGGGAACCTGGCGAGCGGGCAGCGTCTTCGCCCTTCTCGACCTTCTCGCCCGCGGCGATCCACCCCTCGTAGCCTGGCTTCAAGCCCTTGACGTCCTTCATGCCGCCCTTGAGGAGTGCCTTGATCAGGGCGTCGGCGAGGGGGGCCTCATAGGTTTCGCCGTACACCACGAGCGTTCCAAATCCCGCCAGCCGTTGAAAGGCCCCGGGGTCCGAGAGTTGCACATTCAGTGCGCCGGGGATGTGTCCGACGCGGTAGAACACTTCGTCGCGCGGATCGATCCAGGCGTTGGCGACCGGCTCGGAAATCCACGAACCGCCCGTGTCGGCAATGGCTCCGCGGGCCTCCTCAATGGTCAGCCAATGCACGTCCTTGTCGCTGTACGACTTGGAGCAGCCCACAGAGCATGCCATCACCGCTGCGGTTGTCAACAGGGCACCGAGCCGCGTACATGTCTGGTGAGAGGTCATCGCCGGGAACCATACCAGTCCGAGGCCGTCGGACATAGGCTTGGGGAGATGCGTCTGAGGATCATCATGTTGACGGCGCTGCTCTGGGCCACACCGGCTGCCGGCGGTGAGTCCGAGCGTCCGCCCAGGGTGGACATGGCCGCCGCAGCAACGGTTGCGCAGGCCGCACCCGGAAAGGCGTTCGAGATCGTGGTGACGCTTACGCTCCCCCGGGGCTATCACATCTACTGGCAGGATCCAGGCGCCAGTGGCATGCCGACCCGTATTCGCGTGGCTGCCCCCGACGGATGCCGCGTCGGCCCAACACGGTTTCCGCGACCGGTTCTGATTGACGAGCCGTCGGGCCGCGTCCGCGCGCACGTGGGGACGGTTCACTTCGCGGTCGCTGTGACACCGCCCGACTCGTGGCCCATTGGCACGCCGATTCCGTTGACCGTGCAGGCGGACTGGCTCATCTGTCGCGAGCAGTGCTGGCTGGGAGAAGCGGCCATAGACCTCACTATTCCGGTCGGTCCGCAGCGGGGCCCAACCACAGCCGCCATGACTTCCGCGGGCAAGCTTCCTCGCGGTGTGACGACGCGGCTCGGCACGACCGTGGAGATCGACGGCAACATGGTTCGTATCAGCGGCCCGGTGGATCCTGCCGGTACGCCCGGGTTTCTGGCGATCTACAGGCCGGGGCTGACCCTCACTCCACCCATCGTGAGCCACGATGGAGAACGATTCGAACTGACCGCGGCGGTGACCTACGATGCGTCCGGGGCGGACGGCGTCGCCGCCAGGCTGCAGGGCCTCCTGACCTTTGGCGCCGCGGCGAGCGACCCGGCCTGGGTTGTGGATCACCCGCTTCTGGAAGACACCACTGCGGTGAACAGCCCTGAACAAGGAGCCCCGGAATGATCAACGCGAAGCGAATGATGTTTGGCCTCTGCGGCGCGATGGCAATGCTTCTGCTCGCGGCCGCTCCTGCGGCGCCTCCCAAGCCAAAGGCGCCGCCAAAGCCCCCGGCCAAGGCCGTGGTCGGCTTACCCGCTCCGGCATTTACGCTCAAGGACATCGATGGTACGCAGCACGCCCTGTCCGACTACGCCGGCCGAATCGTGGTGCTGGAGTGGTTCAATGCGGGCTGCCCCTTTAGTGGTCGACAGTCCGGGCACTCCATTCACTCGACGGGCAAGGCGAAAGATCTTCGGTCTCGGCTGCGGGCCATCGACCCGACCATCACGTACATCCTGATCGACTCAACGGCCCGTCGCCAGACCAAAGAACAGCTGGTGGAAGCGGACAAGGCGGCGAGGTCCAAGTGGAAGATCGGCGCGCCGATTCTCGTTGACTACGACGGCAAGGTTGGCCGCGCGTACAAGGCGGAAACGACACCGCACATGTATGTCATCGATGCGTCGGGCGTTCTGCGCTATCAAGGCGCCTTCGACGACGACGCCAAAAACGAGAAGCGTGCTGTCGCGACCAACTACGTGCTCGACGCGGTGAAAAGCCTCAAGGCTGGTGAGCAGCCCAAACCGTCATCGCGGCCCGCGTGGGGCTGCGGCGTGAAGTTCAAGCGGTAGCGGACAGGCTCACACGTTGACGGGCATCAACACGTAGGTGAAGTCGCGGCCCGCGCGGATGAGACCTGGCTTGTTGGCGGCTTTCAATTCCAGCGTGATCTCTGTGTCGTCGATGACCTTGAGGGCATCGGCGATGTAGGTTGGATTGAAGCCAATCTCCAGCGTCTCGCCGCCGTAGTCCTTGAGCTCCAGGTGGACCACCGCCTCGCCCATCTCGGGCGCGTGGCTGGTGAGCGTCAATCTGGACTCTTCAAACTTCATACGGACGCTGCGGGATTCTTCGTTGGTGAGCAGGCTGGCGCGGCGGATGGCGCTGCGAAGCGTGTCGCGGTCGAAGACCACCTTCTTGTCCTGGTCGCGTGGGATGACGTCCTCGAACGGTGGGAAGCGACCTTCAACCAGCGAGCTGGAGAGCGTGGCTGGTCCGTCCGGATCATCAAACTGCAGTGTGATTCGGGAGTCGGCGACTGCGATGCGAACAGGGGTGTCGGGCGTACCGGCGAGCCGGCGAATCAGACTGAGGGCTTTGCCTGGAATGATGCACTGCTGCTGCTCGGACGAACTCTTGCAGTCGCCCGAAGCCATGGCCAGACGCCGACCGTCGGTGGCGACGAAGCGAAGCCGCTTGCCGTCGCGGTCGTACAGCACACCGTTGATGGCGTACCGAGTGTGTTCAACGGCTGCCGCAAAGAGGCTGCGGCTGACCATGGTCGACAATTGCCCACTTGGCAATTCGCAGTCGACCTTTGAGTCGTCGAAGCCCTCCAGCACCGGGGCTTCGGTGGGATCGAAGCCATAGACTTTGAAGTGGGAGTCGCCGGCAGTGATGTGCAGGGCGTGCCCCTCAGCCTCGAGCGTGACGGTGGGGTCACCGCACTCCCGGACAATCTGCGTGAGCTTGTCGGCGGGCACCAACGACTCGCCGTCGCTGTCTACCTCGACCCGGTCCAGTTGCAGTTGAAGAGAGATTTCACCGTCGGTGGCGGCCAGATGGAGCCGACCATCTGCCCCGGTGAGCTTGATGCAGGTGAGCACCGGCGTGGGCGTTCGGGACGCCACGACCGCTGAGACGGTATTGAGCGCGTCGGAGAGCGCTCCTTGATCACAGACCACTTTCAACGCCATGCTCGTCTATCTCCAGGGGGACCGAAAGCGGACGGAGTGTAGCATCCGAGGGCCATCCCCCTTGCCGTCCGGAGCGAGTGTTGCGATACTCAGCCCTTCGCGTTGCTATGCCGTTTTTGAGCCGTTTTTGACCCTTTTGGAGCGTCGCCCCGATGTCTTTCGAAGCCGCTGTTCATACCAAGGCCGTTCGTCTTGACTCCCTCGCCCTCACTATGTGTGGCCACGCCGGCAGCGGCCACCCCACCACCGCCCTCAGCCTGGGCCATCTGGTCACCTCGCTGCTGTACCACGGCATGCGGTGGGTGCCCGAAAACCCGGGCCTGAACACCGCGGACAGGCTGGTGTTGTCTGAGGGCCACGCCGTCCCGATCATCTATGCGGCCTTTGCAGATCTCGGGGCCATGATCGGCAAGCCGGGCGACATGCGGCCCTGCACCGTTGAGGATCTCGAGCATTTCCGCGAGTCTGACTCTCCGCTCGACGGCCACCCGAACCCCCGAGAGGGCTTTCCCTTCTTTGATGCTGCCACAGGCTCGCTTGGCCAGGGGCTCTCAGTGGCGGCGGGCCTCGGTCTGGCGGCGCGTGGGGACGGTCTGGACCAACGCATCTACTGCCTTGTCGGAGACGGCGAGTCCCGGGAAGGACAGATCTGGGAAGCCGTGGACTTCATTGTCGAGCACGGTTTGACCGGCGTGCTGCCCATCTTCAACTGCAATGCCTATGGGCAGGCGGGCGGCGTGAGCGAGCAGCAGTCGCCCGAGCGGATTCCCGCCAAACTGGAGGCTGCCGGCATGACGGCGGTCACTCTCGACGGCCACAATCCGGCGCAGATTCGCGCGGCGCTCGACACGTTTGCTGGTGGCTGCGACACGCCCATGGCTGTTGTTGCCAGGACGGTCAAGGGCTGGGGTGTTCCTTCGATGCAGGGCGGCGGCTGGCACGGAAAGCCGGCCAAGGGCGAGAAGCTTGAAGCCGCCCTGCGGGAACTTTCGGCCAGTGGTGCCGCCTACAGCGGGTCGATCGAGGGGACCACGCTCACAATTCAACCTCCGGCAGTCGCAGAACGAACAGCACCGACCGTGTCAGAACCTGTCAGCTTCCGAGACGCCGCCGAGCGGTGGGACATGCGGACGATGCTGCAGGCGGGGTCGCTCTCGACGCGAAAGGCGTTCGGTCTGGCGCTTCGATCTATCGGACACAGCGACGGTCGTGTGTGGTCATTGGATGCGGACGTGCGGAACTCGACTTTCGCGGAGTGGTTCGCAGACGATGCCGATCTGTCATCTCGTTTCGCCGAGTGTCGCATCGCGGAGCAGAACATGTACAGCGTCGGCGCGGGCCTCGCGGCCGCGGGCAAGGTTCCTTTCTGTTCGACGTTTGCCAAGTTTGTAACCCGCGGCTACGACCAGATTGAAATGGCGATGAACTCCGGCGCCAACATGAAGATTGTCGGATCCCACTCGGGTATTTCACTTGCTGCGGACGGCCCGAGTCAGATGTCGCTTCCTGATGTCGCCTGGTTCCGCAGCCTCGGCAGTGCCGAGGGCCACGCTGGCGGACCGGCATGCTGGACGCTGCATCCTTCTGACGCCTGGGCCGCCTACCGGCTGACACAACTCATGGCAGAGCATGACGGCATGTGTTACATGCGTGTGCATCGCCCCGATGTTGAGTTCCTGTACAACGAGAACACCGAGTTCACGTTCGGCGGCATGGAAGTGCTCATGCAGGGACGTGATCTACTCATTGTGTCCGCTGGATACATGGTGCACGAGTGCAATAAGGCGCTGGACGGGCTTGACAAGTTGGGAATCGACGCATCCCTTGTTGACTGCTATTCGCTTCCGTTGGACGAAGAGCGGTTGCTCGATCTGGCCAACGAGAACGGTGGCAATGTGCTCGTCGTCGAGGACAACTACGGTGGCGGGATCTTCTCTGCTGTGGCCGAGGCATGCGTGCAGGCGGGGGACGCCTTCACAGTCGAGCCTCTGCATGTACGCCGGATCCCCAAGTCGGCTCGCAACGAGGCGTCGATTCTCGAGCAGTGCGGCGTCGCGCACACGGACATCGTGAGCCGAGCCGCATCCATGCTTGGCATTGCGCAGCGCAAGGCGCCGCCGATGGTCGCAGGCAAGTAGGTCCCGGGCCTACATCAGGCCATAGCGGTCGACGAGTGTCTGCACCTTGGCCTGCCCGGGATGCAGCCGGAGTGAAGCCCGGAAGGCCTCACGAGCCTCCTGCTGCGCGCCTGCATCGGTCTGTTCGCTCAGGAGCCATCGGTTCAAGGCGTTGACCCCAAGCCCGTTCCACGCGTGCCACATCGCAGGATCAGTTTCGATTGCCAGCCGATAGGACTTGGCGGACTTCTCGTATTCGCCGAGGCGAAACCATGCCCACCCCATGCGCTCGGCCGCCTCGGCGGACGGCCCATCGGCAAGCATGCTTCGCGCCATGCCCACCACCTCGCGGTATCGGCCGGCCCGGGCGTAGGCGTGCAGGAGGTTGTGCTTGAGTTCGGGTGAGCCGCCGAGACGTTCGGATGCGGCGAGATACGCGTCGAGCGCCGCACTGTCGTCGCCAGTCTGTTCGGCGGCGGCGCCAAGGCTGATCCATGCCCGGCCGTCCTCTGGATCCAGTTCAACAGCACGTTCTGCGAAGGGAAGGGCGTGCTGAGGTTCCTCGAGCTGCAGGTAGCTCGTCGCCACCCCCAGGCTTGCCTCACTGCTCATGGGGTCGATGGTGAGCGCACGGTGATAGGCCGCGACCGCATCGATGAGCCGGTTGAGCATCTGAAGGGACAGCCCGTGGCCGAATTGCGCGTCGTACGACGCTGGCGCCAGATCACACGCTTCGGCGTAGGCGGGTTCTGCTCGTGACCACTCGCCCATTTCCGAATAGGCGCCGCCCATGCCGATCCAGGCGGGAATGTTCTCAGGATCCTCGGCGAGGATCGCCTCAAAGAGCTGCGCCGCCTGCGCGTATTCTCCGTCGGTCAGAGCGGTGTCGGCTTGGGCTCGCTGCGCTTCTGCGAGCGCCTCGCGGGCCTGACGGTCACTCTTGTTGAAGAGGAAGCAGCCCTGCAGGCAGCGCCCCGGGATGAGCAGCAGGCTCGTTCGCATGGCGGGAATGGTACGCCCTCGCTGCGGGGCGGCACTACCATGGCCCACATGCCGGACGCATCACTGCTGGAAGTCTTCCCGTCGCCGACCGATCGGCCGTTCCTGATTGAGCACACGAACGAGGAATTCACCTCGGTCTGTCCCAAGACCGGCCATCCGGACTTCGGGACGATTACGGTCAGGTTCGAGCCGGATGAGAGTTGTGTGGAGCTCAAGAGCCTGAAGCTCTACTGCCAGTCATTTCGCGGTGAGGGGATCTTCTACGAGGCGGTTACCAACCAGATTCTGGATGACCTCGTGGTTGCAATGAGCCCGCGGTGGTTGCAGGTGATCACTGACTGGCGGGGCCGCGGGGGCATTCGAAGCAGAATTGTGGCGGTGCATGGCGACGTCCCCGCGTGCTGGGCGCGGCCGTGAGCGACCCGTCGATTCTGCTGGCGACATCAAATCCTCACAAGCTCAAGGAAGTGTCCGCCATCCTCGCGCCGCTCGGCTACGAGGTGCTCGGGTTGGATTCGCTGGAAAAGACGCCGCCCGAGCCAGTGGAAGACGCTGACACATTTGAAGGCAACGCGCGGCTCAAGGCGGTCGGGTACGCCCGAGAGACTGGTCGCCGGTGTCTGGCCGACGACTCTGGTCTCGAAGTGGACGCGCTTGGCGGGCAACCCGGTGTCCACAGTGCCCGGTGGGCGGGCGTCGATGGCACGCGTGATGAACGTGACGCCGCAAACAACGCCAAGCTTCTGGACGCCATGGGGCGCATTCCGGACTCGAACCGAGCGGCCAGATTCGTGTGTTGCATGTGCATCGCTGACCCGGACGGGTCGATTGTGGCGGAGTCGCGGGGCACATTTGATGGAGTCATCACGCGGGAAGCCCGCGGGAATCATGGCTTTGGATACGACCCCCTCCTGATGCTTCCCGAGGGCGTGACCAGCGCGGAGCTCCTGCCCGCTGAGAAGAACCGCCGGTCGCACCGCGCAGAAGCGACGCGGGCATTGGTCTCAAAGCTCACGTAGGGCTTGTCAGCCTCGGCGGACGGTGAGCAGCGCAATCTCCGCGGGCACGTTCCATCGCAGCGGAAAGAGTGCGCCAGCGCCGACTGTGACAAAGAGCCTGCTGTCGTTGATCTCGTAGACGCCAGCGTTGCGTCGGTGCCCATGGAAGACGGCGAGGTTGGCGTTGGGGCGATTTCGACGCGCGATTTGCCCGCCATGCGTGTGACCTGCGAGCGTCAGCGGCACATTTTTCTCGGCGGCGTGGTCGAAGGCTTTCGGATTATGTGAGAGCAGCAAGTCGACGGTCTCATCACCAAGCGCCGCGTCAATGCGTTGCCTGCATCGGGCGGGTGTACGGGCCCAGCCGATGCCTCCGATTCGAAGCTCGTCATCGCCTCGTCGCACGAGGGCAACGTCGTCGTGCAGGACGGTCGTGCCGGCGGCCGCGACGATTCGCTCGACCTCTTCGCCGGAATCGAGTTCATCATGGTTGCCACGAACGAAGAAGTTGCCGAGCGGCGTGTCGATGGCGCCGAGCGCTTCTGCGACCGGTTCGACACCGGGCCAGTGCAAATCCACCAGATCGCCGGTGTTGCAGACGATGTCGGGGGCGGCGTCATGGAGTTGTGACACGATGGACTTCGCGCGATCTACGTCCAGGAGATCACCGACATGCAGGTCGCTGATGTGCCCGATGCGAACACCATCGAACGCTGCGGGCCACGTGGGGATGGAAAGTTCCTCTTCGCGAACGACCACACCCTGTTCGTGGTGCTTTCGTGATATCCAGCCTCGGGTGAGGCGGTCGGGTCCAGTTGTGATCAGGAAGTGTCGGATTCGAGCCTTGCGAAACTTGGCCGATGGCCGCGGCTTTCTCCTACCCGCCCGTCCACTCGTCTCCGAAGTCATTGTGTCAGTACGTCGCGTCAGAAGGTCACGTTCACGGATGCGAACAAACCGGGGAAACTTGGTGAGATCGACCAGTCGCCGTCCGAGAGGTCTCTGTACTCCATCAGCCGATAGCCGATGGATGCGCCGACGTTGGGTGTGAAATGAAGCGTCAGCCCGCCCCCGACCTTGTAAAAAAGGCCCCCGTCGCCGGCGGTGCCGCCGATGCTTCCGCCGATGTCGACGCTCATGGCATGCACAAGCGATGTGAAAGGTCGGAGATCGACATCGAGTCGCAGTTCGCCACCACCGTACACCGTCCACCAACTCGAGCCATTGTCGATTCCGGCGAGCGACTGGTCCAGATCGATCCAGGCGGCCCCGATGTGTGGGCCAAGCACCAATTCGACCGGTTCGGTTGTGTCGCTGCGGCCGTCGCCGATGAATGGGTGCGCCCGCCAATGACCCTCGACAGCGAGCCACGTCATGTCGAGCGAAGATGCAAGCGGCACGCCGGCGGCGAGCGGGACGCCGCCCCACGTGGTGGGATTGGTGAGATTGGCGGTGCCGCTCCAGGAGCCGTGGGTTCCGATCAATCGAACCGCCCACGGGTCGCGGGAGAGCGTGAGTTCGCCGCGGAAGAGTCCGCGGAGGTCGCCAAGGTCAAGGGAGTCGTCGGAGTCGTCGCCGAGTTGGAGTTCGGCGCCGCCGTTCTGCGCGGTTCCCTTGGCTCGAACGATCCACGCGCCAAGGTCCAGGTCCATTCGCAGGGGCGCTTCGCCCATGGCTGCGAAGTCGTGCGTGTCGGGCGCGTCCAGGGTTCCCGAAGTTTCGGGAGCTTGAGATTCCTGGGCCGCCTGCGCAGCCCCTGTCAACATCAGCACTGCGAGCAGCCGGATCATGAGCACCCCTTCAGTTGGACGTTGCCAGTTCCCTTGGTGAGTTTGCCGATGATGCGGGCCGTTTCGCCACTTCGCTGCAGTTGCCGCAGGACCGAGTCGGCGAAGGTTGGTCGCACAGCCAGGACGTATCCGATGCCCATGTTGAAGACGCGGTACATCTCGTCGGTGTCCACGTCCCCGCGGTTCTGGAGGAACGTGAAGATGGGCGGCACTTCCCATGTACTTGTGTCGATGACGGCATCGAGGGTTTTGGGGAGCACGCGAGGCAGGTTGCCGGGCAGGCCGCCGCCGGTGATGTGCGCCATGGCGCTGACGACACGTTTGACCCGGTATCGGCGGAGCAACTTGACGATGGGCTGCGCGTAGATGCGTGTCGGTTCGAGCAGCACTTCACCCAGTGGTTTCTCGCCAAGCGGCGCGTAGGCGCGGTCGATTCGGAGTGATCGCTTCTCCACGATGCGACGTACAAGGCTGTACCCGTTGCTGTGTACGCCGCTCGAAGCCAGGCCAATCAGGATGTCGCCGGCGCGAGCGCGGACAGGGTCGATGGCGCGGTGCAGTTCGACGACGCCGACCGCGAAGCCAGCGATGTCAAAGTCGCCCTTGGCGTAGATGTCCGGCATCTCGGCGCACTCACCGCCGATGAGTGCGCAGCCTGCAAGCTCGCATCCACGCGCGACGCCTTCGACGATGCTGGCGGTGGTTTCCGGGTGCTGCGCGTGCAGGCCGAGGTAGTCGAGGAAGAAGAGTGGTTCGGCGCCCTGGACGATGAGGTCGTTGACATTCATGGCGACACAGTCGATGCCGACTGTGTCGAGGATGCCCAGATCTGCCGCAAGTTTGACCTTGGTGCCCACGCCATCTGTGCAGGCGACGAGCACTGGGTCTGTGTAGTTTCGTTGGAAGATCTGTTCGTTGAAATCCAGCCGGAACATGCCGGCGAAGGCGCCGTGCTGACCCATTACCCGCTGGCCGTGGGTGCGTCGGACCGCGGGCTTGATGAGGTCCACGAGGCGGTCGCCGGCTTCGATGTCCACGCCGGAGGCGGCGTAGGTCATCCCTCCCTTCTCCGCTGGTGTTCGTGCTGCCGCAGGCATCCGGGCAGTGTACGGTCGCGGCGTGTTTCCCTGCGACGCGGCAGCGGGTACCCTGCGGGACTTCACCCTTCTCCACGCAGGAATCGAGCACACGACATGGCCATTCTCATCGACGGCACCACCAAGGTCATCTGTCAGGGCATTACTGGCGCGTCCGGCTCATTCCACACGAAGGGCTGCCTGGACTACGGCACCCAGATGGTTGGGGGCGTGACACCGGGCAAGGGTGGCCAGCAGGACGACAACGGGCTTCCAATCTTCGACACCGTGCGGGAGGCGGTGGCCGAAACCGGGGCGGGCGCGACGATGATCTTTGTGCCGCCGCCATTTGCAGCCGATTCGGTACTTGAGGCGGCAGACGTGGGCGTGCCCGTTATCTGCTGCATCACCGAGGGCATTCCGGTGCAGGACATGGTGCGCGTGCGGGCGAGGCTCGAGGACTATCCCGACAGCGTGCTGATCGGCCCGAATTGCCCGGGCATCATCACGCCGGGGCGGCGGGTGTCGGGCGAAGGGCCGTCGGCGCAGTTTGAGGGTGGCTGCAAGATCGGCATCATGCCCGGCTACATTCACACTGCTCGGGCCGACGCTTCGACCGGCAAGGCTGTTGGCATCATCAGCCGGAGCGGCACTTTGACCTATGAGGCGGTCTGGCAAACGTCGGTGTTGGGTATTGGGCAAAGCACGTGCGTGGGCATTGGCGGCGATCCCGTCAGAGGCTTGGGATTCATCGAGCTGCTCGACATGTTCAATCAGGATCCGGACACGGATGGCGTCGTGATGATCGGTGAGATCGGTGGCAGCGACGAGGCCAACGCTGGGGCGTGGATCGAGGGGAACATGCAGAAGCCAGTGACGGCGTTCATTGCGGGCCGTACCGCGCCTCCTGGCAAGCGGATGGGTCATGCCGGCGCGATCATCGGCGGGGCTGACGACACCGCGCAGGCCAAGATGGATGCGCTGCGTGGCAACGGTGTGTGTGTCTGTGAGTCCCCGGCGGACTTGGGGTCGGGCATGGCGGCTGCGCTTGGCGTGGAAGTCGCCGCGGGAGCGAGTCAGTGAAGCGGCTTGCGGTCGCTGGCATGTGCGCGGCCCTGGTCGCTGGATGCGGGAGTCTGACGCAGGTGCGGGGCTGGGCGGGGGGCCCGGTGACTGCTGGTGTCGAAGGCGGCGATGCAGTCGTGACCTACATGGCGCCGCGTCCGGGGTGGACGCTCCGCGTGGATCGGGGACGCGTTGACGGCGACACGGCGATCCTCTGGCTGACCGCCGAGGGCGCCACAGAAGGGCCCGAGGACCGAACCGAGACAAGCGTGACGTGGACGGCCCCTGGCGGTGGCACCTTCAACTGTGTTCAAGCCCACATTCGGCTGGTCTCGCCGGCCACCAAAGACCGCACCTACCGCCCCGCCGCAGTCGGCTGCCGCTAGCCCCCCGACCGCCGGTCACTTTATCTCATGTGTTCACAACGACTTACAAAACGTTGTTTTTGTAACCCCTTGTCACATAACGACATAAAGTGACCGGCGGTCACTTGGTTGGGTGTTGCGGACCAGGAAGGGTTGGGCGGCTGTGAGCGGGGATGCAGAATCGTTGTGACGAACATTGAAACGGGCGCAGGTTGAGCCAAGCCGTTGGGGAATTGTGTAAGTCATGTGATGTAGAATGGTTATGGTGTGTCAGGCCGCCATAGACCAAGGCGCACGTCGCCGCACTCAGTGCAACGACCGCCGGTCACTTTATCTCCTTTGCTTGTAACAACTTACGAAACCTTGGTTTTGTAACCTGTTGTCGCTAAATGACATAAAGTGACCGGCGGTCGTGGGGGTTGGGGGGTTAGAGGGCGGCGAGGTGGGTGGCGGCGGCGGCGATGTCGGCGGGCGTTGTGGGCCGCCCGAGGCTGAGGCGGATGGTGTTGGCGGTGTCGCAGGACTCCAGGCCAATCGCTGTGAGAACGTGGCTTCCGCCGCCGTGGAGGCTGGCGCACGCCGCCCCGCCCGTGCACGCGATGCCCGAGAGGCGGTCGACCAGTGGCTCGGGGCCCTCCACGGGAATCGTCACGTTGATGATGTGGGGGACCCGCCGGCCTGGCTCGCCGTTGAACCGGGCCGCGGGGTGGGCATCTTGGATCTTCTGCTTCAACTCGTCGTGAAACTGTGCGATTCTGTCGCAATCATCCTGCCATTCGCTGTGAACCAGATCTGCGGCAGCACCGAATCCGACGATCGCCGGCACGTCCAGCGTGCCGCTGCGGAGCCCCCGCTCGTGGCCGTCTCCCTCGATGAGGGGCGGGCGCGGGCGCCCCGCCCCCCGCCCCCCCACCCCCCCCCCCCCCCCCCCCCGCGGCCCCGACCTCTAGTGGGCGCGCCCGCTGATGGCGTCGAGGGGCAGGCTGGAGAGACCCATCGCCACCTTGCCCGGAGCCTGGCTCGCATCGCAGTGCATCAGTACGCCGCGGTCGCGGCAGAGACCGCCGATGGCCTCGACGTCATTGATGGACCCGAGCTCGTTGTTGACCCACATCACGCTGACGAGCGCGGTGTCGTCTCGCAGCCTTCCCTCGACCGCCGCAGGGTCGACCCAGCCTCCGGACGTCGGTGGCACGAGGTCGATGTCCGCGCCCTCCCGCTCAAGCCGACGAAGGGGCTCAAGCACGGCCGCGTGCTCAATGGCAGTGCTGATGATGTGGACCGGCTCACCCCGCCGGAGCCGCGGCCGCATGAGGCCCTTGATGGCCAGGTTGCAACTTTCGGTCGCCCCCGAGACGAAGATCACATCCTCTGCCGCACTTCCGAGCATCCTGGCGACCTGCCCCCGGGCATGCTGGACGGCTTCGGCGGCCTGCACGCCCGGGCCGTGGCGGCTGGCCGTGTTGGATGGCCGCTCGGTGAACCAGGGCAACATCTCGTCCAGTACCCGAGGGTCGACGGGCGTCGAGGCGGCGTAGTCGAGATAGATGGGCGTGTTCATGCAGTCGGGCGTACCGTATCCGGCGGCTCGCCCGGAGGCGACGCCACGGGCCCATCGACCACCCGCCGCACATTCATGCACATCGTCCGCGACATCCAGGCACTTGACGCGTTCCCGGGCGCCGCACTGGTCCCCACGATGGGCGCTTTGCACGAAGGGCATCGATCGCTCACCCGCATGGCCGTTGCGTCCGGGCGACCGACGGTCGTCAGCATCTTTGTCAATCCCGCCCAGTTCGCTCCAGGTGAAGACCTCGATACGTACCCGCGTACGCTCGAACGCGACATCGCGCAGTGCGCCGCCGATGGCGCCCACGCGGTCTTTGCTCCATCTACGGCGGCGGTGTATCCACCCGGCGAGCCCCCCTGGACGCCCCCCTTGCCCGCCGTCGCCACGGACCCCGGCCTCGAGGATGGGCACCGCCCCCACTTCTTCGCCGGAGTGTGCACGGTCGTTGCGAGACTCTTTGACATCGTTCGACCCACTGAGGCGTTCTTCGGTGAAAAGGACTGGCAGCAACTGCGGGTCGTTACCGACCTGGTCGAAACGCACCGCGACCGCTGGCCAGGGCTCTCCGTGGCGGCTGGCCCGACCATCCGCGAGGAAGACGGCCTGGCGATGAGTAGTCGAAACGTCTTCTTGAACGCATCCAGCCGCACCCGCGCGCTGGCACTGCACAGGGCACTTTCGAGAGCGGACGAAGGTGAAGCTGCGATGCGGCGAGTCCTCGAAGCCAGCGGTCTTGAGGTCGACTACGCCGTTGTGCGGGACGCTGAGACGCTGGGCCCACCGGTCGCCGGACGCGATCGCCGAGCGCTGATCGCCGCTACGCTCGACGGAACACGCCTCATCGATAACGCGGCGGTGGCGTGACCCGGGGAGGGGTACACTGGCTTCCTTCTCAGGAGCCAGCGCCATGACGACTGCGACCCGCACCGACCTTGTGTCCACCAACCCCGCCACCGGTGAGCCGGTCGGCAGTGTGCCGGTCACACCGCCCGCCGAGATCGCGGACGTCCTGCGGCGAAGCCGGACTGCGCAGTCCGCGTGGGCGTCGGTGCCGCTGGAGCAGCGCATCGCCCTGCTCCGCCAAGTCATCCCCGTACTCGACGGCCGCATCGATGAGATCGGCGCGCTCGTGACCGCTGAAATGGGAAAGCCGATCGCTGAGGGCGTTGGCGAAGTTCGCTACGGCGTGGACGGCCTGGCAGGCGAACTGGACGAACTTACTCAGGCGCTGTCGCCGGAAACACTCGACGACGGCACCACACGCTCCACGATGTACCACGACCCATTCGGCGTGTGCGTCGCGATCACACCGTGGAACTTCCCATTCCTCATGCCCCTGCAGATTGTGATCCCGGCGTTGGCCGCCGGCAACACAGTTGTCATGAAGCCCAGTGAACTCGTTCCGCTTGTCGGCCAGGCGTTCGCGGATGCATTCAACGAAGTGCTTCCAGAAGGTGTTCTGCAGGTCGTGCACGGCGCGGATGAGCAGGGCAAGGCGCTCGTCGCCGGCGACTGCGACTTCATCGGTTTCGTGGGCAGCCGCGCCGCCGGCGCCCACATCCTGTCTACGGCCGGACGAGATCTCAAACGCGTTGTCCTGGAACTCGGCGGCAAGGATCCGATGATCGTTCTTGAGGATGCAGACCTCGAAGCTGCGGCGAAGTTCGCAGTTCGAAACTCGTTTCGCAACTGCGGGCAGGTCTGCGTGAGCACCGAACGCATCTACGTCGCAGACGCTGTCGCCGACGCATTCGAGGCCGAGGTCATCCGGCGCACGCAGGACCTGGTCGTCGGGGCGGGGGCCGACGAGGGCACGCAGATCGGTCCGATGGTGTGCGAAGATCAGAAGGCGTCCGTGCTTGCTCAGTTGGAACAGGCCAAGCGGGATGGCGCCACGGTGGCGTGCGGCGACGAACCGATGGACGGCAACTTTGTTCGACCGACGGTGCTGACGGGTCTGACCCACGACATGCCCATCATGCGGGACGAGACGTTCGGGCCCATTGCATGCATCATGCGTGTCTCCAGCGACGAGGAAGCGGTCAAACTTGCCAATGACACGCCGTACGGGCTTGGCGCCGCAGTCTTCGGCGGCGAGCGAGCCGAATCAGTCGCCCGCGCACTCGGCGCAGGCATGATTGGCGTCAACCAGGGCTGCGGCGGCGCGGAGGGAACGCCTTGGGTCGGTGCCCATCAGAGCGGGTACGGATATCACAGCGGGACCGAAGGCCACCGCCAGTTCGCGCAGGTGCGGGTCGTGAGCAGGCCGTGCTCAAACTAACAGCAGGCGGACCGGTACTCGTGTTCGGCGGCACGTTTGATCCCCCGACTCGTGCGCATGCGGTTCTTCCGCCCCTTGCTGCTCAGGCACTTGGCGCTTCGAGGCTCCTTTATGTTCCGGCATCGGTCAGCCCCCACAAAGCGGCCACACCTCCGGCGGATCCCAAGCACCGTCTCGCCATGCTGCGACTCGTGCTTCCGGAAGGCGCCGAGATAGACACGCGGGAGTTTGACCGCGGCGGCACGTCATTCATGATTGACACGTTGGCGTCGCTTCGCGCAGAGATCAATCCGGATGTGCCCCTGCGTCTGCTGATCGGGATCGATCAGATGGAGGCCTTCGATCGATGGCATCGCTGGCGAGAGATTCTCGATCTGGCACCTCCGGCGGTGATGGTGCGGCCCGGCCCCGATGTGCAGACCACGCTTTCTGAAATTGCAGATCGCTGCGGCCCGGACGTCGCATCGCGATGGTGCGACTGGATCCTCGACCTTCCCCTTCTGGACGCCAGCAGTACGCGGGCACGGGCTGATCTGGGTGGTGGCTCAAACCCTGAGTCAGATGTGTCTCCGGAGGTCGTCGCCTACATCCAAGCCAACCATCTGTACCAACGGCAGTACCCACCGCTGCGACTATGATCCAGCCACACATGCTCGCAGAATGCGCTAAGCGAACCCGAATCGTGTTGCGATCTCTATTGGGTATGGCGATGCCGTCAGCTCGGCTCTATCGCAAGATTGAACGTACCGCCGCCCAGATGCAGGGAAAGGGATGGGGCGCCGCGACCATGCGGGCGGAAGTCGCGTGCTGTTTGGACATGTTGGGCCGGTCGCCCCACGTGTTTGTTGATATCGGGGCCAACCGGGGCGACTACACCCGGGAGGTTCTTGGCAGGTGCGGAGGAGTTGAATGCCACCTGTTTGAACCATCACCGCACAACCTCGCGCTGCTGGAACAGGCATTTGGCGGGCGTGACCACGTGACCATCAACTCGGCGGCGCTGTCCGACAGAGCGGAAACAGCCGTGTTGTACTTTGACGAACCCGGTTCGGGCCTCGCATCTCTTTCTCAGCGGGACCTTTCGTTCCAAGGTGTCAAGATGGACCTTGAAGAGGTCGTACAGGTTGAGCGGTTCGATGTGTACTGGTCAGCCCAGGGTGGAGGCGACATCGACTACGTGAAGATCGACGTGGAGGGCCATGAGCTTGCGGTGCTACGGGGATTTGGCGACCAACTTGGCCGTGCACAGCTCATTCAGTTTGAGTTCGGCGGGACGAATTTGGATACACGGACGTACTTCAAGGACTTTTGGCAACTGTTCGCGGAGCACGGGTTCAGCCTGTACCGGCTTTCGCCTTTTGGCCCCATTGCGATTGACGCGTACGACGTGGAGTTGGAGTCGTATGTCTGTACAAACTACATCGCCCTCAACACCACCGGTCGATCGGGAGTTTGAACGACAATGTTGAATCGGATCAAGGAGACTGCGTGGTACCAGGCGCATCGCAGGCGTCGTCAATGCAGAGGTCTGCAGCGATGGACGGAACAGGACGAACGATCGTGTCGATTCTATTCCCAGTTTCTCACGCCGGGCGACCTCTGCTTTGACATCGGCGCCAATGTCGGTGTTCGAACGAAGGTCTTTCGCCGACTTGGCGCGACGGTAGTTTCAGTCGAGCCGCAGCCGACTTGCATGGCGATGCTCAAGATGCAATACGGCCGGGACGAAGCGGTGCAACTTGTTCAAACTGCAGTCGGTGCCGAAACTGGGACTGCCACGCTCTACGTCGGCGACTCCCACGTACTCTCCACGTTGAGCCGCGATTGGGTCGACGCCATGCAGGAAAGTGGTCGCTTTGGAAGTACGAACTGGTCATCGAAGATCGAAGTGCCCGTGACGACCTTCGATTCACTGGTCGACCAGTACGGCGATCCCGCCTTCACCAAAATCGACGTCGAGGGCTTTGAGTTAGAAGTGCTCAAGGGTGCGACGCGACCACCAAGCACGGTGTCGCTTGAGTTTGCACCAGAGTTTCTGGACCGCATGCTGGGCTGCGTGCGGTACCTGCAGTCGCTGGGTGACTATGAGTTCAACTATGCGCTCGGCGAGCCTGAGCATCTTGAGTTGTCCGATTGGATTGACCTGGACGCCATTGCCGCGCAGCTCAGCGAGTATCGGGACGATCACACCGTCTTCGGAGATGTGTACGCCCGTCACCTTGGCAACTGAATCTCCCTACAACTGAATCCAGTCGGTGCAGGCGACGTCCCGGGTGTTCTTGTCAGAGAGGGCGGGTCCAAACCAGGCCTCAGGTAGCACAACGCGCTTCTCCTGAGATGGATTGAGCCACGCGCCCCACCAGCTGAAACTGGAGTTGGCGATGATGTGATGGTCGCACAAGCTCATGAGGCACAGGTCCGTCGCAGCATCGTTGCCACTGATCCAAGTAGCGTCGGAGGGGAAGCCCGCCTTCGGAAGCTGCTTTCGGCACCACTTTGGGTCGTCCGAAATCACGACAGGGTGGCCCCCGCCGGCAAGCTCGAGGGCTTTGGTGTACCAGGCTGGGTTTACGAGTGGAAACTTCTCTGGGGCCTTCTTGTAGTCACCTCGACGGATGTGCACGCTGACGGTCGGTCGTGAATCTGGCAATTGCGATCTCGCTGCATCCACAATATGGTCGTGAAACCGAAAGGATGCTCGCACCTGCTCTGCGCAATGCTCAAAGTAGCGTTCGGTCTGGAAGTAGCCTTCGAAATCCGCACCATCTGGCGATTCAAGAATGGCGGGCACGAATTCGTGCCGTGTTTCGGACACGCGAAACAGAGGCTGCACTCCACTGCAGTCCTTGGCTTCGATTCCACAAAACGCGTCAAAGAGCGCCAGTCGTCCCTTTCCATAGGTGCCGGTTCTTGCCGAGAGGTCGCGGTGTTCGATTGGGATGCCAATGTCACAGCCCCGCTTCGCGGCGACGCCCAACAGCATCGCGTACTGGAACATCTGGTTTCCAAGTTGTCCCAATTGTCCTAACTGGAGAAACGTGATCATTTAGGGTGCACCTTCTTTATTACTTGGGGGTCGACGAGCTCTTGATGTAGAGCGCGTCCCCCCATCCGCCTCCAGACCAGTTGGTGTCGACGCGATTGAATCCGTATGGCGTAAGGAAGCCGTCGAGGTCCTCTGCCATCGGGCACCCCTCGTACATCTCCTCCCGATTGATCTCTGTCAGAATCGCGTCGATATGTTCGAGTGTTTCGGTGGCACCTCTCAGTACCTCCAGCTCAAATCCTTGTACATCCAAGCTGATGAAATTGAATTGTTGCCGATCAGGTCGGTCTGACATGATCGCGTCAAGAGAGCGGACAGGCACGTCGATACGCTTTCTGAACTTGATCTTGGGATAGTCAGCGAGGTGCTTGAGTGGCTTGAGAAGTGAGCTGGACTGTCCCTTGTTCTTTCGCTCTACGTACATCGTTGCGGACGTACCGTCCGCCTCATGAGGCCCGGCGGCGCACGCAACAATCTGCACACGATCGTCTTCCCTGAACCGCTTTCGCAATAGTTTCAAACACTTCGGTTGGGGCTCGACCAGAATGATGTGCTCGGCGCCGTGGCGGCGGTAATCGTCCACTTCTTCACCGTGGTGCGCGCCGCAATGTATGACGTTTCGAATCGTCAGCCCATGTTGGTCGGCGGCGTTTTGGAGGTCGATGAGCATTCGCGGTCCTCAAGTGGGCGTGATGCGGTGTACGGTAGGTTCCGGCTGTGGGGCGCCGTCTTCCAGCCCCCGGCTGCATTGAGCGGACCATGGCTTCTGAAAGCGATCAAAGTTGGTGTACGCACGCACGGGCACGGTTGCCCGGGTCGGATGGTATTGATGCCAGGCAAGAGCATCCAGATAGGCGACCCGCGGTGGGTATCCGGCGGCGTAAAGACGTCTTCCGAAGTCATCGTCCTCGAACCCATATCCCGAATAGGTCTCATCGAACCCATTGACATCCACCCATGCTTGAAGGACGCATGAGAAGTGGCAACTGATCAGTTGGGGCTTGTGCCCCTTGATCAACCGGGTGGGTCGTAGCCACTGGTTCTTGCGCCATCGGCGACTCAGCCGTCGAAGTGTTCGTTGCTGCTCATTGGAGACGTGACACGGGGGCTGACCGGCGAGGACTGCTTGTTGATCGACTCCTTGCGATTCGTCGAGCATGTACCTCAGGGCCAGGACCGTATGACGCCGACCCCCAATGCGGGCATGGGCGGCGAAACAGTTGTGCGCGGGAATCGTGTCGCCATCGAGTACCACAACGCGGTCTGCCTTTGAAACACGGTTGCTTTGGAGTAGCGCCCGTGCGGCATTGTTTCGAGTCTGGCCGGCCCGGGCCTCTCCTTGATGGGGCCGCGTTACCAACTGAAAGTCGCGTCCCGTCTGGTCGGATGCCCGTTGTACGACGGCGGCCACTGCGGGGCCGTCTCCGTCTACCCCGATGACGATCTCCCCAACGTCGATCGACTGCGTGGCCGCACTGAGCAACACCGGCTCAAGCAACCGATCTGTATGTGTGATGATGATGGCGTGCAGCGGCATGGCGAGGCGCGGCGGGGGCCACGTGGGTGCAGTCTATCTCGCTGGCAGGTATAAGACGCTGCGTCTATGCCCAACTCCCCCATCAACACGGTCGCTCTGGTCAGCCTTGGGTGCCCCAAGAACCTCGTCGACTCCGAGGCCATGCTTGCTGATCTGGCTTCAGCGGGCTATCGGCTGGTTTCCGATCATGACGAGGCCGACGCGATTGTGGTCAATACCTGCGGATTCCTGGAGGCGGCCAAGGAGGAGTCACTTGAGGTGATTCAGGAGGCCGTCGCTCGCAAGGAGGCGGGCACGCTCAAGCGGGTCGTCGTGGCCGGGTGCCTCGTACAACGACACCGCGCCAAGGTGCTCGAGTGGGCCCCCGGCGTTGACGCGTTGATAGGCGTGTTCGACCGCGACCGCATTCGCGCCGCGGTGTCGGGAGGTGCAGAGATCGAGGACGACGCCCATCCGTGGTGGATCGCGGCCAATGCGTTGCAGGCGGCTGGCGATCGCGGGATCGATACGACCGATCTGACCGTCCGCGGAGCTGACGGCAAGGGCATCGGATACTACGAAGACGACGGAGCGCGACTGCGACTGACGCCTCGGCACTGGTCGTACCTTCGGATCAGCGAGGGGTGCAACCAGAACTGCGCCTTCTGCACCATTCCCTCCATCAGGGGAAAGATGCGGAGCAAGCCGCTGGACCGCATCGTCGCCGAGGCCGAAGCGCTCATGGCTGGAGGCGCCTTCGAACTCAACCTCATCGGACAGGACACGACCAGTTACGGGATGGACATCGGCGAGGACCGTGGGCTCGTCGGCATGTTGACGGCGCTTGACGCGGTCGCGGCGGCTCACGGTGGCGGGTGGATCCGTCTCATGTATGCCTACCCGACGAACTTCACCGATGACATGATCGACGCTATCGCGTCGCTTTCGAACGTCGTCAAGTACATCGACATGCCGCTCCAGCACGCAAGTGACCGCGTGCTGCACGCGATGCGTCGCAATGTCACGGCGCAGGACCAGGCGGCGCTCGTACATCGGCTGCGTGACCGCATCCCTGGCCTGGCCATGCGGACGACACTGATCACCGGCTTTCCCGGCGAGACAGACGAAGACCATGCGGCGCTCATGAGTTTCGTCGAAGAGACGCAGTTCGATGCGCTTGGCGTCTTTCAATACAGCCCCGAGCCCGGCACGGTCGCTGGCACGATGGACACCGACCCGTCCCTGCATGTGCCTGCAGATGTCAAGGCCGCCCGAGAGGCGGAGATCATGCTGCTGCAGCAGGACATCGCGTTTGAAAACGCGGCCTACGTGGCCGAGCAGGAGAGCGTGTTTGATGTGCTCGTGGACGCCCCTGACTCCGAGCGTGCCGCGTGCATGTCGGGCAGGTGTTACCACCAGGCGCCAGAAGTCGATTCCCGGACCATTCTGGAGGTTTCCACTCCGGTTTCTGTCGGATCGCTCGTACGCTGCAGAATCACCGGAAGCGACGGATATGACCTGATCGCCCGGCCCGAATCGGAACTGGAGACTCGTGTTTCGCTGCCCATTTCCAGTTGAAGGGCTCGGCCACCGGAGAGTGAAGCCAGCGGTCGAATCGGCCGATACATGATTCGTCCACAGAGGAGTGGGTGCATGCGCCGCGTTCTGAAGAGTGCCATCATCGCTGTGTCCATGGCGACCGTGCCGGCAGGTGGCGGTGTGCACGAGGGGGTCGGACTTTCAGCGGCGGTGGTTGGCACCAATCTGGTGGAGGGCGTTGGAGAGAACTACACCGTTCGGGTGTGGGCCGAACTTCCGACCGGATGGAAGCTGGAAGCGGTCGCCGGCAACGCGACCAATCCCATGCACCTGACACCTGTTGGCGGCACCTTCTTTCAGGCGGCGTTTGGCGGCGCGACCAGCATGTCGAACAATCCAGCCTTCTATCCGCTTGCGCCCGACGTTGAATGGGACACCTTCCTGACGATCGGCCTTCTGACGAGCACCGACAACGCGCTTCGTGAGATTGGCATGGATTGGGCGACGTTTGAGTCGGGCGGCGGCCACTACGCCGACAACGGAAGTGTCTACGTCCTGCCTACCGAGACGCAGGGTGAGCCAGCCGCGTTTCAGGATGCGTGCGGACGCGAGCGATCGGGTGTGCTGATCGGCCAGTTCACAATGCTTGGCGCCACGGCTTCGATCTCAGGAAGCCTCTTTCTGCAGGCCAAGGATGAACTGGGAGGCGTCCAGCGGCCGGAGTTTCCCGCTTTCACGATCGACGCTGATGGGCATACCGACGTGTCGGTGACGCCCGCCTGCAGCGCAGATCTCAATGCCGACGATCGCGTTTCGGTCACGGATCTGCTTGCGCTTCTGGAGAACTGGTACGGCGGGCCGTGCGTCGATATCACAGGTGACGCCACCGTGGACGCGCAGGACGTGATGCTTCTGGTCGAATCCTGGGGCAGTTGTTCAGAGTAGCGAGCAGGCCGCCGGTATCCTCGCGGCCATGCCCACGCCCGTTCCGACCATCGACGGCCACAACGACACGCTTACGAAGATCTTCGCCGAGGATGGCTGCGGCGTCGAAGGCTTCCTGCACGGCTGCGAAGACGCAGACATCGACCTGCCTCGCGCTCGCGTGGGCGGTCTGGCCGCAGGCTTCTTTGCCATTTACATTCGATCGACCGACCCAAGGCCCGAAGAGGAACCCCCGCGGGATGAGCACGGCGGCTGGACGTTCACGCCGCCCACCATCGAGTACGAGTGGGCTCGGGAGGAAACCGATCGCCTTCTGAATTGCCTTGACGAACTACTTGCTGCTGCGGCGGAGGACCTTCGGTTGTGTCTGACGGTCGACGATGTTCGCGCGTCGGTCGGCGATGACAGGCTCGGCATCATTCTGCACATCGAAGGCTGCGAGATGATCTCGCCGGACCTGCGAGAACTCGACGCGCTGCACGCCCGCGGAGTGCGAAGCCTCGGCCCCGTCTGGTCGCGTCCTAACTGCTTTGGGCACGGCATTCGGTTCGGCTGGCCGAGCAGCAATAACATTGGCCCCGGCCTGACGGATGCTGGCAAGGCGCTGGTGCGGGCTTGCAACACCCGCAACATGCTGGTGGACCTGTCGCACCTCAATTACAAGGGCTTCATGGATGTCGCCGAGATCAGTGACGCCCCGCTCGTCGCAACACACTGCGGATGTCACGCCCTCGCCGAAAGCGCCCGCAACCTGACCGACGATCAGCTTCGGGCGATCGCGGCATCGGACGGGCTCGTCGGTTGCAACTTCTTCACGGGAGATCTTCGCGGCGACGGCCGCTTTGAATCCGACATGCCGCTGACGCGTATGGCCGAGCACATCGAGCACCTCGCCGAAGTCATGGGCGATCGGCACATCGCGCTTGGGAGTGACTTTGACGGCGCCGACATGTGCGACGAGATGCATGACGTCTCACGCGTTCCTGCCATCACCAGCCTCCTCAAAGACCGCGGCTGGTCGTCTGGCGCCATCGACAGGCTGTGCCACGGCAACTGGCTGCGCGTCGACCGCAATTGGTTAAGTCTCAACAGCAACTGGCCATGCCTCTTGTTGACTTCCATCGGATGTCCTCAAACTTCATCTGTTTTATTTCAAGCTATTGGCTTCTCAATACATTTGTTGCCTGACGTCGG
>CAZMPA010000004.1:0-13027 GCA_964567915.1 uncultured Isosphaeraceae bacterium
GGGGTGCCGGCAGCAGGGCGGGCTGGCTACGTCACGCAAGCGAGGGGCCCGCGTCTGGCCCGGCTCGGCGACGCAAGCGAGGGCGAGCGACCGGTCACCATCGGGCTCTGGGAGAACAGCCTGATGATGCGAGGCGAACCAGGCGCCGAGGAGATTGAGGTGTTCCACCGGGAGGACCCCTCCTATGCCGCCAGCATCAACCGGGTGTCGCCGGACCTCCGCGAGCTCGTCCTGCTGCTGGCCCACGAACAGACGATCGAGAACCCGAACCCGGGCATGAACCTCACCTACAGCGAGGTCGTGGGCGTCCTGCACGCCCTGTGGAAGCGGCAATACGTCGCCGCAGACTTCAAGGCTCAGCAGGACCGCGTCATGGCCGAGTTGCGGCGGGGCGCCATGGGAACCGAGTACGAAGCTCGCCCGGAGTAGCGTCACGCCCGTTCCTGAGCTGAAAGCCTCGATTCTCGCCCGGAATCGACGGTATTGGCGTTCCGCAACCCCTCCGGACGACATATAGTGGGCGGCACCCGTGGCAACGTGCCGCGACGAGGACGACTGAGAGGGACCCGTTCAGGATGAACGGTGGTTGGACAGGAGGTCCAGGCACAGCATGCGTCTGACGAACGTCACCGTATCCGGCTTCAAATCCTTTGCCGACACCGTCGATTTTCGCTTTGCCGAACCCAAGGTCGGCATTGTCGGTCCCAACGGCTGTGGCAAGTCCAATGTCGTGGACGCCGTCAAGTGGGTGCTCGGCGAGCGATCCGCCAAGAGCCTTCGTGGCGGGGCGATGCTCGACGTCATCTTTGCCGGTTCGGCTGGTCGCAAACCACTGGGCATGGCGTCTGTCGTGCTCACGTTTGAGAACCCCATCATTGATCGCACGCGGGCCATCGCCGCCGGACGACGCGCATTGGCCATGGACACTGACGAGGTCACGGTCGGCCGCCGACTTTATCGAGACGGCCGCAGCGAGTACCTCATCAACGATCGCAAGGTCCGGCTCAAGGACGTCAAAGATCTCTTCCTCGACACCGGCATTGGCAACGCCGCCTATTGCATCATCGAACAGGGCCGCGTCGCAGCCATGCTGCAGGCGAGCCCAGTTGAGCGACGAACCATCCTCGAAGAAGCAGCAGGCGTCGCCAAGTTCAAACTGCGCCGCGTGGAATCTCAACGCAAACTCGAACGCACGGAAGTCAATCTTGTGCGCATTCGGGAGCAACTTGAGGGAACAGAGCGCCGGCTCCGACTGGTTCGCGGACAGGCCAGGAAGGCAAGGACGTTTCAGGAACTGGACGAGCGATACCGCACGCTCCGCCACGATCTGGTCTTTGATCAGTTCGACGAGTTGCAACAACGACTCATCGGGCTGACCAGTCGCCTGACAGATCTCGCAGACCAGCGACGCGCCCTGCAGGAGAAGGTGACCAACCTGGAAGATGCCCAACAGGACGCCGACATCCGACGGGTCGAAGCAAGCGATGCCCGCACTGAGATTGAGAAGCGGGTGGCGGCGCATGATGCAGCTTCCGCTCGCGCCCGACAACAACGCGATTTCGACACCAGGCAGCGGGACGACGCCGCCGCGCAGATCAAGACCGACCAGGAAGCCATGGCGGAAATCGACCGCCGCTCGGTCGAACTCTCCGACGACCTCGCTCGCCTGTCCGGGGACGTCGAGACAATCGGGGTCCAGCTTGAGACCGCCGAGGAAACAGTCACATCGTTGACCGACAGCGTCTCTACGGCAGGACATGCCGTTCAGCGGGAGTCGGCGACGCTGCGTGATGCAAGATGCAACCGCGATTCGCTCGCCGAGAAGCTCGCCGCCGCCCAGACCGATTACTCCGCAGCCGAAGCGAGGCTTCGCTCGATCGACGAGCAACTTGAAAAGCTCACCCCAAGAACAGGCGAAATCACCGAGGCCATCGAGAAGGCCGAGCACCGCCGAACACGACATCAGGAATCACTTGGCCGGGTTCGAGACCGCGTGGAAGTGGCGGAACGTGATCTCCGCCGCCACGACGACGACGCCACCGACCTCGGGCACAAACATGACGCGATCGCAGACGCCCTCGCTGACGTCCGGCACGATCGAGCAGGCGTCGGCTCCCGCCTGCACTTGCTGCA
This sequence comes from uncultured Isosphaeraceae bacterium, assembly GCA_964567915.1. Classification (GTDB taxonomy): domain Bacteria; phylum Planctomycetota; class Phycisphaerae; order Phycisphaerales; family SM1A02; genus UBA12567. Next base: position 2,134 of record CAZMPA010000004.1, read on the forward strand.
GGAGATGCAGCAGGCGCACGAAGGACTCGGCGACGATGTCAAGAAGGCGCTCGATGAGCCCGGCGAGTCGACGCTTGGCGTGCTCGGCGACTCAGTCCATACGTCTCGCACGTGGGCGGGCCTGGTGGAGGCGGTCCTTGGGCGGGACGTCGAAGTCGTCATGATGCCGAGCAGCGAGTCCGCATCACGGCTCGCGGCGTGGGCGGGTCAGCAGGATCTCGGACTGGTCATCGCCGTGAGCGGCGAGGACGAAAGCGACATTCGGACACCGCTCCCCCCCGGACTCGACGGCGTGCAGCACATGCTCGACCTCGTCGACGTGACCCCGGCAGCCTCCGGCATTGCGACGCGACTCCTCGGACGAACTGCGGTGGTGCCGACCTTTGAACAGGCGATGCACCTTTCACAGGCCTCCATGCGGGACTGGCGTCTCGCGGCGGAGACCGGCGAAGTCATCGAGCCGGACGGCCGTATCCGAATCGGTCGTCCAGCCGCAGCGGGACTGATCTCGCGCCGCATGGAGATGGAAGACCTCGAAACCTCGGTATGCGAATTCGACACGAGGATCGCGGGGCTCGAGCGGGATCTGGAGAGCCTGCGTGACGCCTCGTCGGCAGCCGACCGGAGACGCCGCGAGGCCGCGGATTCGCTCCAGCAGGCCAGCAACCAGGTCGTCGATCTGGAGTATGGACTGCAGGGCATCTCCACCGAACTCACTCGCCTGCAGCACCAGCGGTCCGAACTCGAAGATGAACGGCGGGATCTTCAGGTGCGATCGGCTGACCTCCGCACGTCCCGGGCAACCCTTGCGGCGGCATCAGAGGCCAAGGCGTCCGAGTTGGCCGAATGGGAGCAGACCATCGAGGCCCATGAGCGTGCTGCCGAGCAGGCCAGAAGTGAACTCAACGCCGCGCAGGAGACCCTGGCCGCAGCGAGAATCGAGATCGGCCGACTGTCCGAGCAGCACCAGTCTGCCCACCGCGAGCGGCGGCACGTTGAGACCGCAGCCGAAGCCGAGGCCGATCGCCGGCGATCGACGCAGGAGCAGATTGGCCGCCGAACGGCTCAGTTGGACCAGTATGCGGCGGCCATTGAGTCGGCCAATTCACAGGTCGAATCCAACCACGCCGCCGCCGAGTCCGCGCGGCAGGAACTGGAAGCGAGCGAGGCCGCCGTCGAAGCGGCTGAACAGACGCTCGCCGCGGCTCGCGAAGAACTGCAGGCATCGCAGTCCAAGGGCCGCATTCTCGAGCGTGATCACCACGCCCTCGAACTCAGTCGCCGCGAAGCCGAGATCAATCGTGAAAATCTCGAAGAGCGAACACTCGAAGAGTTGGGCATTGATCTCCAGGTGCAGTACGAGCAGTGGAAGACCACCGCCAACGATGACCGCGACGTCGATCGCGACGCTGCGCAATCTGAAGTCGCCGAGCTCCGTGAGCAGATCAAGGCGCTCGGCAATGTCAACATTGATGCCATCGAGGAAGAGAAACACCTCGAGGCCCGCAACGAAGACCTCATTGAACAGGTCGCCGACATCGACCGCGCCCGCGAGCAGCTCGAGGTACTTATCAAGGAACTCGAGGTCGCCAGTCGTACGCGGTTCGAAGAAACCTTTGCCGCCGTCAAGGAGCACTTCGCCGGCCCGACCGGCCTGTTCCGCCAGCTCTTCGGGGGCGGCAGTGCCGATCTCTTCCTGGTTCCCGACGATGACGGCAATGTCGACATGCTCGAATCTGGCATTGAGATCAAGGCCAAGCCACCAGGCAAGGAGCCTCGGGTCATCAGCCAATTGTCCGGCGGCGAGAAGACGATGACGGCCGTCGCACTCCTGCTTGCCATCTTCAAATCGCGACCCGCGCCCTTCTGCATTCTGGACGAAGTTGACGCGGCACTCGATGACGCCAACGTCAGTCGGTTCTGCGGCACGCTCGACCAGTTCCTCGACCGCAGCCACTTCATCGTCATCACGCACAACAAGCAGACGATGCTCGCGTGCGACCGTCTCTACGGCGTCACACAGCCGGAGCGGGGCGTATCCAAACGCGTCACGGTGCGGGTGGACGAAGTTGGCGAAGGTGGCCGCATCAGCGCGGCGGCCGCGACGCGAGCCACGGCAGACGATGCCCCACCAGTCGTCGAAACACCCCCCGTCGCCGCCGCCACGGCGGAATCCACCCCTGAATCCACCCCTGAATCCACCCCGGCATCCGTCGAAGTTGCCTCGTAGCCCCCGCTGCCTCGTGGCGGCGTGAGTCAGCAGTGCGATGGAGGGGTAGAGAGTAGAACAGCACCGCAGCAGACCGCCTCCTGGTCCGCTTGCGCGGGCCAGACGGCTCTGTGCACTGAGTCAGCTGGCTCAGTGCACGCGGCCCTACTCAACCCACTGGTCGACCCACTCCGACGCCGTATCGAAGGCCTCCTGCAACTGCGGCGACGCCTGCGCATCGGCAGGGAATGGGTTTGGTGTGTTGAAGACGTGATCTCCGTCCTCGATCAGCCGCACGCGAGCCCGCGAAGGATTTGCCTGCGCGAGCGTGACGGCGTCGGCGGCGTCCACCGTAGGGTCGACCGCACCGTGAATGAGCCCGACTGGACGGCGGATCCGCCCCACTTGCTTGAGCAGATCATGTCCCTCCGGATTGTCGAGCTGCTCCTGAAGCCAGCCGGCGCCGATCCGCAGCGTCTGCCCCGTCCGCGACGACGCAGTCTCAAGGACGCCAGTTCGCAGAAGCTCGGCCTTGGCTTCATCGGTGAGCCGATCAAGCGAGGCAGGTGCGCTCAAGGACAGCACACCAACCAGCGGCGAGTAGTCCGGGTCGCGTCCGTGCCGACCGGTCGCCAGCAGACAGGTCGAGCCGCCACGACTGTGTCCGAGCAGTACAACCCCCCGCCCCTGACCCGCAAGCACGCCCCTGTCCAACGCTCGAAGAACCACCCCGATGTCCTCCACGCCTCGGGACCAGGTGTCAGCTTCAATGGCGGCCTGGTCAAACGGGCCGTGCCCGTGGTCCATCCCACTGTGTGAGAGGTTGATGCGGTGGACGATGTGCCCGGCCTCGCAGAAACGCGCCCCAAGCCAGGGGAACATCCCATAGTCCTTGTAGCCGAAGTAGCCGTGCACAATGACGATGACCGCCCTGGCGTCACCAGAGGGCCTGTGTGTGGTACCCCGAATGCGTCGACCGCCTGCACCCGGGATGTCCCACTCACTCATGCCGGCACCTCTACGCGGCGGGCCACGGCCTCAGCAAACGCGCGAGTTCCGAGTTCGCCGCCGAGGTCCCGTGTCTTCTCGCCCTGAACGAGACACCGACTGTAGGCATCTCGAATCCGATCAGCGACCTCCCCGCAACGGGCATCCCCGGTCGCGGACGCAAGGTGTCGAAGCAACATGACGCCGCTCATGATCAGCGCCAGCGGATTCGCAACACCCTGGCCAGCAATATCGGGCGCCGAGCCGTGCACCGCCTCGAAGACGGCGCAGTGGTCTCCGCCAAAGTTCGCCCCTGGCGTCACACCGAGCCCTCCCACCAGCCCGGCGCAGAGATCACTCATGACATCGCCGTACAGGTTCTCGCACAACAGCACGTCGAAGTCCTCCGGCCGCTGCACAAGTCCCATGCTGCCGGCGTCAATGATCCGCTCTTCGTACTCGACTCGACCCTCATAGGCCGCTGCTTCCTCCCTGCAGCAGTGGACGAACAGTCCGTCGCCCAGTTTCATGATGTTGGCCTTGTGCAGCACGGTCACCTTGCGGCGGCCCCGCGTCACGGCGTAGTCCAACGCGAATCGTGCAATCCGGCGACTGGCTTCCTCAGTCACAACTTTGAGGCTCGTCACAACGCCCGGTGTGATCTGGTTTTCGATACCCGCGTACAACCCCTCCGTGTTCTCGCGAATGACAACAATGTCCACGCCAGGGTCACTGAAGCGAGTCGGCACGCCGTCCATGCTCCGAATTGGCCGAACTGCTCCGAAGAGCTGCAGCCGCTTACGAAGCGCGACATTCACGGATGTGAATCCCTCGCCGATCGGTGTCGTGCAGGGGCCCTTCAGGGCGACGCGATGCACGGTGATGGCGTCCACGGTTTCTTCGGGGAGCGTTTCCGTCGAGCCCCGCTCCACGGCCGACAAACCCGCGTGACGCTCGACCCACTCGATGTCGGCGCCCGCCTCGTCCAGAACCAGTCGGGCGGCCTGCGAGACCTCCGGGCCAATGCCGTCACCCGGGATCAGTACGACTGTGTGTTTCATCGGAGACTCCGTTGGCAAAGCGAGGGAAAGCGTGGCAGGGTACCACTGCCCCACTTGACGCGACTCGGCACCGCGATCACCATGACCCTGTGGCCAGCCCGCCCATCGAACTCGACGCGATCATCGTGGGCGGCGGCGTCGCCGGCCTGCTGACCCTCGATGCGATTCATCGCAATGGAGGAGCCGCCTGGCTCGTGGAACGTGAGGCGCTCGGCTGCGGACAGACGATCTGGAGCCAGGGGATCATTCACGGCGGCCTCAAGTACGCGCTCGGCGGCTCGGCGAGCGCCGCTGCACGAGCCGTCAGCGAAATGCCCGCACGATGGCGCGACCTGCTCAACGGCGCGGCCGAACCCAACCTGTCGGCGGTCCAGATGCGAGCAGAGCACTGCGCTGTGTGGAGCGTCGGGGGAGCCCGATCCGTCGCAGGGCTCCTGGCTGCCAAGCTGGCCTTGCGAACGCGGCCCCAGCGGTGGCCGGATGCCGAAAGGCCCGAGCCGCTGCAAGGAGTGCGGGGCGGCGTCCTTCGCATCGCTGAGCCCGTTCTGGAGCCCGGTTCACTTCTTCAGACGCTCGGCAACCTGCATGCGGGTCGGCTGCTCAGAGGGTCGATCACCGCCATGCAGCACGACGACTGCGGCGTCACGGTTTCCCTGCAGGCCGGCCCGACCATCCGGGCTCGGTACGCAGTCCTGCTCGCAGGCGGGGGAAACGCAGCGCTCCGAGAACTTGCCGGGCTCTCCCCGTTGGTCATGCAGACGCGGCCGCTCCGAATGGTCCTCGCCCGCGGCCCCCTTCCCGTCCTCAATGGCCACTGCATCCGGGGGGCCAAGCCCTGGCTGACCATCACGACTGCGGCATCCACAGGCCCCACCCGGGTCTGGCAGGTTGGCGGTGAGGTGGCGGAGTGGGGCGCGTCACAGACGAGCGAAGCAACGATTCGCCGGGCAATCTCGGATATCGCCGAAGCGCTCCCCACCGTGGACCTGACTGGAACCGAATGGACCACCTATGAGGCCCCCCGCGCCGAGCAGGCTGCAACAGGCGGAGGAAGGCCCGACCAGCCGGGGCTGCTGCAGGATGACCGCGTCTTGACCGGATGGCCAACCAAACTCGCCCTGGCGCCAATCCTGGCCGACACCATCGCATCCATGATTCCCACCGGTGGCAAGCCGCTGGCCGCCAGCGAGCACTGGCCGACGCCCACGCCCGCCCTCCCACCGTGGATGGAGGACCGCCCATGGACACCCGTCCACTCGGCCGCACCGGCCTGAGCGTTTCACACGTCGGTTGGGGAACCGTGAAGATCGGCCGCAATGCCGGCGTCAAGTTTCCGCAACCATTCGATGTTCCCGACGCTGCAGAAGCCTGCCGCATCATTCACGCGATGCTGGAGCTTGGCATCACACTCATCGATACCGCCCCGGCCTATGGGTTGGCCGAGGAACGGCTCGGTGCGGCCCTGACTGGACGGCGCGATGGCGTCGTCCTGTCCACGAAGATCGGCGAGTATTGGGAGAACGGCCGCAGCAGGCACGACTTCTCCGGCGCCGCGGCGGCCCGGAGCCTCCATGACAGTCTCACGCGACTGCAGACGGACCATGTCGACATCCTGCTGGTGCACTCGGACGGAAGCGATCTGGATATTCAGCGCGACACGGACCTCGTTGCAACCCTGCAATCGCTGAAGGAGCAAGGGCTCACGCGAGCAATCGGCTTCTCCGGGAAGTCGCCGGAAGGGACCAGAGAGGCACTGGCCTGGGCAGACGTCGTGATGTGCCCGTACAGCCAGGCAGATCGCTCACACGAGTCTGTCATCAGCGACGCTGCCGCCGCCGGACGCGGAATCCTGCTCAAGAAGGCGCTCGGCAGCGGTCACCTCAATGGCGAAACCGCCCTGCATTTCGTCCTGCACGACGCCCCGGTCGCCGCCGACGTCGCATCCGTCGTCATCGGCAGCCTCGACCCGGCCCGCATGCAGCGAAACGTGCACGCGGCCGGGCAGCCTACGGAATAACCAGCACCACGCCCACGGACAGTCGGTCGGGCTCGCCCTTGAGGGCCTGCTTGTTCGCTTCGAAGACGTCGTACCAACGCGATGCGTCGCCGTAATACACCTCTGAGATCGAACTCAGCGAGTCTCCGTTGGCAATGACGTGCGTTCGGCCACGTCCTGCCGCGGCCGCTGCAGTCTGCGGCCCCGGAGTCCGCAGCACAGGAATCTGCAGCACCATGCCAGGCCTCAGAGACCTCGGATTGACCCCCGGATTCGCCTCGAGCAATCGTCGCCAGGCCTCCCCGTCGCCAAGCGCTCGCCTGGAGATCGAAATCAGCGTATCGCCAGTACGAACAGTGACAGTCTCAGGCCTGACTTGCCGAGTGGACGCCGCAGCGCCCTCGATCGGTGGCGGCGTGGACGCACGACCTGACGGCGTCGCAACGGTCGCCGGGCCAAGCAGTTCGGTGAGTCCCGGAGAGAGGTCGACCCCCATCTCGATGATGGCGTTCCGCACAGCCGATGGACCACCACCGGTCGCTGCCGCACCCTCCACCGCCGCCGGAGTTGGAGCCACCGGCTCGACCGCGGGGAGGGCTGCGACACGCGTCGGCGTACTGGCAACCGTACCTACAGGAATCTCCGGCGTTGCCTGAGCGAGCGGCGAAGCGGCCTCCACAGGCGCCGGACCGCCTCCGTAGAACACGATCAACACCACAATCGCGGCAGCGGCCGCGAGCAGAACGAGCTTTCCACCGGTTGACATGCGACACCTCCAACCATGGTCATCGGCCGTCGCTCCGGAGAAACGTGAGAACCAGCCGCGACTCAGGCGACCGCCGGTGTGGCGTCCTCGTTCACGTCCTCAGAGTCCTTCTCCGGGCCTTCGCGATCACTTCCACGCAACACCAGTGGCGACGCGATGGCGACCGAGGAGTAGGTACCGACGATGACGCCAATCACCAGCGCGAACGCGAAGCCGCGAATGCCGGTCCCGCCGAAGACGTAGATGATGAGCACCGCAATCAGAGTCGTGGCCGACGTCAGGATCGTCCGGCTGAACGCCTGATTGATCGACCGGTTCACGCACTCCTTGCTCGGCACCGGCCGCTTGCCCCGGTTCTCACGGATGCGGTCGAGAATGACGATCGTGTCGTTCAGGGAGTACCCGATCACGGTCAGCAACGCCGCAACGATGCCTGTGTCAATCTGGAACTCTTCAATGAGCAGGCCGCCCGACGCCCAGGACTGCCCGGCGATGGCGCCGGCCAGGGCCAGGAAGCCCACCACGATGATCACATCGTGACACAGGGCGGCGATCGCGGCGACGGAGTATCGCAGCGAGCCGAACCGCACCCAGATGTAGAACAGAATGCCTGCGAGCGACAGTACCACGGCGCCCACGGCGTTCGCGGTCCGGGTCGCGGCGACGGCTGGGGCAAAGCTGCTGACCTGTTCAAAGCTGCTCTGGCGTCCGAGCGCTTCGGAGAGCAACTCCCACTCTCGCTCCGCAAGCCGCTGGTCAACCAGGCTCGACTCGTTCCGCAGATAGTTGATTTCGGGATCAAGCACGGCCACGGCCACGCCGGACCAGGTGTCGTCGCCCGCCGGCTCCACGCCAGCGACCAGCACGTCCCGCCCAACCGTATCGCTGAAGTCCGGGTCCTGCCGCATGCGGTCGACCCGCTGCCGCACTTCCTCAAGCGTAATGGGCGGGTTAATCCCCTCCCCGATCACCACGACACCACCGCGGAAGTCTGAGACGTCCGCGATCGTCCCACTGAGCCCGAGCACTTCACCAATGTTGTCCCCGTCGATCTGCGCGGTGCGATCCGCCCAGTCGCCACGGCCGCCCATGAATGTTCTCGCAGGCGAGATATCCAGTTCGCCGCCAAACTCGTCCAGCAGCGCAGCCTCGACCACGGACTGGATGCCCTCTTCGCTTCCAAGACCGGCCGGAGCGGCCACCTTGACCTGGAACGAATCTCCGACCGTCCGTCCCGACGCGTCGACGAGCGATTCGTTTCCGACCGTCAGGATCTTGGCGCCCCGCAGCTCCCTGAGGATGCGGGACTCTAGCGCGTCGCCCGCGGGCGCATTCTCCCCGATGGCCCGCACGCGTTCTGTGACGGACCCCGCTCCATCCTGCCGCAGCAGGATGGACTCGCCCGAGGGCGACTGCCCGGTCTGCATGGTGACCGCGACGCCGCCGCGGAATTCGGTATCAAACATGTCGACGCCGCGTGTGTAGAACAGCGTGATCGATCCTGCGATTGCCAGACCACTCACGATCCAGAAGCCACCGCGCAGGCCCACCCAATCCAGGCTCGGATGCAGCAGCCGCCCAATGGAGGGAACGGCGGACGGCAACATCGGAAGGCTTCGGCCCTTCATCCAGAAGACGTAGATGTCAAAGAGGAATCGCGTCACGAAGAGTGCCGTGAACAGCGTCGCAATGATGCCGATGCTGAGGGTGAGGGCGAAGCCCTTGACTTCAGTCGTCGGCTCCATCAGCAGCAGTACGGCGCAGACGATGAGGTTGGTAATGTTGGCGTCCAGAATGGTGCCGTACACCTGCGCATACGCCGTGCGAACGGCCTCTCGCAGATCCCTCGCGCCGCCCTCGACTTCCTCGCGAATCCGCTCGTAGATCAGGACGTTCGCATCGACCGCCATACCCATGGTGAGCACGACGCCGGCGAGGCCGGGCAGCGTAAACGTGCCCTGCATCATTGCCATGACGCCAAAGATGATGACGCCGTTGAAGATGAGCGCAGAGTCGGCAACGAGACCGGCCAGGAAGTACCACAGGAACATGAAGACGCCGACAACAAGCACGGCCCAGAGGAAGGCCTCAAGTCCACGCGTCAGGTTGTCCGCACCGATGGAGGGGCCAAGCCAACTGACTGCGATTGGTTCGGGCGACAGCCTCGCTTCCAGCGAGCCAGCAGCCAGCACCCGAAGCAGGTAGCCGAGCTCTTCCGGCGAGAACGAGCCGCTGATGATGCCGCTGCCCGCAATCGTACTGTTCAGATTGGGCGCCGAGTAGACCTTGCCGTCAAGCACGATCGCCATCGGTTCGCCTACATGTGGCTGCGTGAGCCGGGTCATCAGGCTGCCGCCCGAAGCGTCGAGTCGGAAACTCACGGCCGGTCGGCCGAGTTGGTCCACCGTGCGGCCGGTGCCCTCAACCGCCCAGGTCGAGTCGCCGCGGTGCGTCATCGCCTTGCCGGGCTGTGAGTAGAGCAACACGTAGTACTGACCATCACGCTCGGCGGCGACGAGCCTGTAGCCCGTCGCAAAGTAGCTGACGGGGTCGGCCTCAAGCGACTGCAGTGACTCGGGCGAATCCACCCACTGATCGAGATCGTGGATGGGGAACCAACTGGCGATGACCGAGTCCGTGTTGTCGGGGCCGACCTCTACAAGCTGCGCGCGGAGCTCATCGACGTCCACACCCTCGACGGCGGCTGGCCTTGCGGCGATATGGAAGTCGAGCACGCCGGCGCCGCGGAGGAGCCGCTGCAGATCTTTGGGGTCGTCCAGCCCGGTTCGGCGGGCCTGATACTCCCGCCATGACTCAAGCACACCTTCCAGACCGTCTGCGGCCTGTGGGAACTCGAGCGACAACTGCTCAATGGCGACCTCGCGCGGCGACGGCTTGAGAACCGCGCGTCCATCCGCGTCCACCTTGATGTCACCGGACGAGTCCCGGACCACCTCATGGGTGTCTGGGAGCTCGAGCACGCGGACCACTCGGCTCCGGTCCAGGCTCATGGCCAGCAGATCCTGCTGGGCAGTTTCGACTTCGTATTCGGCGTCGGCCAGTGCCTGCCTCGCCGCGTTCACAGCCGCAGCATCGCCCGATGCTTCCACGCGGGCTCGCTCCTCCTGGAGGGCATCCGCGGTATCCCAGGCGGCCTGGAGGTCCATGACGAGTTGACCGCGGTCACCCTGACCGCCGAACCGCTCGACCGCCGTCCCCGCAGCGAGCGCCTGCTCGAGCGCAGAGCGTTTGATCTCGGTGGCTTCGACGAACGCGTCGAGCCTGCCGCGATAGGTCTCTGCAAGGGCCTTGACCTCTTCGTTTGGAAGCGGCATCACGACCTCGATGCGGTCGCTTCCAAGGGGCGTCATCGCGATGTCAAGCACACCCTGTGGATTGACCCGCTCAGATAGCACCCGAATGGTCTGTTCCAGCAGGGCCGGTCGGTCAGCACCCTCGGGCATCCGCACCGAGTAGACGAGGCTGACGCCGCCGCTCAGATCTCGGCCGAGACGAATGCGGTCCTCGGGCGGATTGACTGCCCAGAGACAGCCGCCGAAGACAACGATGATGACAACCAGTTTCCAGAATGCGTTCTGCATGGGGATGATGTTCTCGTGGGTTTCAGGAGCGGCTCACTGGCCGTCGGAGTCCTCGCCGCCGTCCGATCCGGATGACTCGAGCACCTGCTGCAATGCCTGCCTCGAAACAGTCACTCGACTGCCCGAATTGCGATCGACCTCAATGACAGCGCGGTCCGGCTTGAGCTCAACCACGCGGCCAATCATGCCGCCAATGGTCTGAACCGTGTCGTTCTTGCCGATGCTGGACAGCAATGCCGCCCGCTTCTTCTTCTCTTTGCGTTGGCTGAGCAT
>CAZMPA010000004.1:13037-14942 GCA_964567915.1 uncultured Isosphaeraceae bacterium
ACCGCCACCATCACAAGGATGAGGATCATGAAGAAGTTGTCACCGAATGGTCCGGTCGGCGCGACTTCGCCGCCCTCCTGCACCGACCCCTCCCCGCCAGCTACGGTGGTTGAAGTCGCGGCGCCTGGGCCCGAGGCCCCTGGCGCGGCTGGTGCAGCGGCACCGAAGTGAGTCCAGACAAGATTGTCACCGTGGATGTTCATGTGCTTGTGCTCCGCTCCTCGCTCCGTCCCAGGCCTGCCGCCGCCCGACCATCCTCGGCGGAAGGGTCCAGGACCGGCCAGCCCTGAGCCAGCGAAGACCACGCATCATCCCTGATGGCCGCCCTGATGTCCACCATCAGGCGTTCGAAGTGCCTGATGTTGTGCAGGCTCAGCAGGATGGGCCCCAACATCTCGCCGGCGATGAAGAGATGCCGGAGATAGGCCCTGCTGAAGCCGCCCCCACAGGCCTGGCAGTCGCATCCGTCCTCGATGGGCTTCAAGTCCTCGCTGAAGCGGGCATTGCGGATCTGGAACCGGCCTGAGCGGGTGAACACCCCACCATTGCGGCCGTTTCGGGTGGGCAGCACGCAGTCAAACATGTCCACGCCCGCCCGAACCGCCGCAAGCAGGTCCCGCTCATACCCCACGCCCATCAGGTATCTGGGCTTTTCCCGCGGCAGCAGCGGCGCGGCGAGCTGCACCGTGGCCCTGATGGCGTCGGACGACTCGCCCACTGCCACGCCTCCGATGGCGTAGCCCGGAAGGTCGAGCGACACCACCTGCTCGGCAGATCGCCTCCGGAGCGCCTCATCCGGTCCCCCCTGCACAATGCCAAAGAGCGCCTGCTCCTCGGGCCGGCTGTGCGCGGCCACACACCGCTCCAGCCATCGGGCCGTGCGGTCAACTGCGTCGACGAGTCGCCGGTGGTGATCGCGGCCGACCTGCCGCTCGTGCGCCGCGGCGAGCTCCGGTCGATGTGCCTTGAGTCGCTCTGATGACGCCACCGACGGCGGGCAGTCGTCGAAGGCCATGATGATGTCGGCGCCAAGATTGTTCTGCACCTCGATCGCCCGCTCGGGCGAGAGGTGGTGCCGGCTGCCGTCGATGGGCGAGCGAAAGGTCACGCCGTCGTCGTTGATTCGGTTCGTATCGGCGAGTGACCATGCCTGGAAACCACCGGAGTCGGTGAGGATTGGCCCCGACCACTTCATAAAGGCATGCACGCCGCCGAGGTCCCGCACACGCTCGTCGCCCGGCCGGAGCATCAGGTGGAACGCGTTGTTGAGAATGACCTGCGCCCCCGTTTCTGCAACTTGCGCAGGAAGTAGTCCTTTGACGCTCGCCCGCGTCCCGACCGGCATGAACGCCGGCGTGTCAAAGCTGCCGTGCGGAACCGTCACCCGTCCGACACGCGCGCCGCACGAGGGCGAGGAAGCGGAGACCTCGAACTGAAGCGGACCGTTCAACTGGCGTCGTCTCGGCGGGAGGCATCCTGCAGGATCCGCCGCTCACGCTTTGAGAGGCTCTGCAGGCCATCTCTCGAGATCTTCGCGAGGATGCGGTCAGTCTCATCGTGCCGCGGGACCCGCGCCGCCTGCGAGCCACCCCCACTGCGAAAGTGCCGCGATGTCGGATCGAACCGACCCAGCCAGTCGAAGAAACGATGCAAACGATCCGGGTGCCGGATGAAGCCGAAGCCCGCCAGTGCCCCGCCCAGGTGGGCCGCCTCCCCTCCGGCGTTGGCGGTTCCGAAGAAGATTGACACAACCGAGATGACGATGAGCACCCAGGCGACCGTCGCCAACCGCATTGGCAACACGAAAAACAGAAGCACCGTGACGTTGGGCGCCAGGAATGCGCCGCCAACCAGCACACCAAACACCCCGGCCGATGCGCCTATGAGTGGAGTCCCAGTCGCGTT
>CAZMPA010000004.1:14952-17768 GCA_964567915.1 uncultured Isosphaeraceae bacterium
ATGCAACATGTCCACCCAAACGTAGCCCGCCAGATTCAGCAGCAGGTACATGAGCCCGCCGGCAATGCCGCACAGGAGGTAAAACGCGAGATACCGCTTTCCGCCGAGCACCTGTTCGATCAACGGACCAAAGAAATACAGGGCAATCATGTTGAACATGAGGTGAAAGAGGTCGGCGTGCAGAAACTGAAAACCGACCAGTCGCCAGAGTTGGGCGCCCCCGATCACCTTCTTGGTCGAGAAATGCATCGCCTGCCTGAGCGGGGTCGTCGGGCTCCCCTCCGCATACGCAATCTCCCCCTTGCCGTCCTGCACAAATGGAAGGGCGTGAATCGTCTCTTTCTCAAGTGTCCCATCCGAACGTTGGACAACGATCTGCCTGGTGACCTGGTGCTTGGCGAGCGTCGCGTCCTTCGGTCTGGGCTGCCCACCGTAGAAGGGCGTGTCGATCACCTCTGTCCAGGTTCCGCTTGGCGTCTCCGCCCAGTACCGCCCAGTCTCGATCGCCCCGCCGCCACCTGGGAAAAAGCCGTCGATGACATACACAGCAACGCAGAGCATGATGAGCCAGGCATTGACGGTGCGTGTCCAGGGCTTCGAAGCACCGAGACTCGGCCGCTGGCCACCGTATCCCCCGCCCGCTCTGGAATAATCACGATCTGCCACGCCCATCACGCCACCTCCTGGTGAAGACGCCACAGGTGCAGCGCGGCAAGTGACTTGCCGTCTCGCAGCACGCCACGTCGGGCCATGGCATCCAGCTCTCCTGCCGTGAACAAGCCAACCTCAAGTTCCTCCCCCGCTTCCGGACTTGGCACGCCCCCGGTGAGTTCAGTCGCCGCGAATGCATGCATCAACTCATCAGCAAATCCGGGCGAGGTGTAGTACGTCCCAATCGCGGTGAGCGTCTCGGCTGTGTAGCCGGTCTCCTCTCGAAGCTCACGGGCCGCGGTCTGAGCGGGCTGCTCCCCAGGCTCCCGCTTACCCGCAGGCAGTTCCCACAGCGGGCCGCCCACGGCAATCCTCCAATTGCGGACCAGCACCAGACGGCCGTCCGGGGTCACCGGAATGATGGTCACCGCCCCCGGATGCCGAACAACTTCCCGCACGACTTGCGTGCCGTCCCCCGCGATCCAGCCACACCGATCAACCGCGAAGATGCGGCCCTCGAGGAGCAGATCGCGCTGGATGGTCCGGGTGGTCACGGCCCGGGGATGATAGGGTGCGACCGCATGCAAAGTTCTGGCGAATACCCCGAACCTATTCTCAAGTTTCGAGACGTCACCAAGGGTTTCGGAGGCTCGCCCGTACTCGACGCCATCGACTTGTCGGTCAGCCGGGGCGATACCACGGTCATCCTCGGCCCGAGCGGCGCCGGCAAGAGCGTCATGCTCAAGTTGATGATTGGCCTGCTTCGGCCCGACGCCGGCGAGATCGTCTTCGACGGCACCCGCATGGACCGGCTCCCCGAGCGAAGCCTTGGCGACATTCGGCGGCGAATCGGCTTTCTGTTTCAGCATGGAGCGCTCTTCGATTCGATGAGCGTGCTCGAGAACGTGGCCTTTCCCCTGCGTGAACATACCGGCCTGGACGCCCCGGCTCGCCGAGCCCGCGTTCGCGAAACGCTCGCGTTGCTGGGCGTCGACGAACTCATCGATCGGCTCCCCGCAGAACTCTCTGGCGGCCAGCAGAAGCGTGTGGCGCTCGCCCGATCGGTCGTTCTGCGTCCCGAGTGCATGCTGTACGACGAGCCCACAACCGGACTCGACCCGATTCGCAGCGACGTCGTCGCCCGACTCATCGCCATGCTTCGCCGAGAACTGCAGCCAACCAGCGTGGTCGTCACCCACGACATCGCCCTCGCCTTCAAGGTGGCCGACCACATGCTTCTGCTGCGTAAAGGCCACATCCACCTCGCCGGCCCTCCCGAGGCATTTCAAGACAGCGACGATCCGGTCGTTCGCAGTTTCCTCGACGGAAAGGCCACGGCCGACGACCTTCACGACCCCGGAGAAGCCGCATGAATGAAGCCAAGCGAGATGGACTGATCGGTGTTTGCGCCATCGCAGCGGTGGTTTCGATCATCGTGCTCCTGCAGCTCTTCGGTGAGATCGACACGTCCGATCGTTGGGAACTCACGGTGCTGGCGCCGGCGACTGCAGGAATCGGCGACAGCAGCACCGTTCAACTCGACGGCGTCACGGTCGGAGGCATCGAACGGGTAGAGCCTGTCGCATCTGGCCCATGGGCCGTTCGCATCGTCGCGGCCATCGACGAGGACGTATCCATTCCAATGGGCGTCACGCCCCTCACGGTCATGTCGCTGCTGACTGGCTCGGCCAATCTGTATCTCGAGTCGCCCGCAGATCGAACAGGCGCCACGCTTCCCAAGGACGGCACTGCGGAGCTCACAGGCCCCATCCGCTCGACGGCCATGCGGGACATCACGACAATCCTCGACGAGCAGGTCGGGCCCGCCCTCGGCGCCATCACCGATCTTGGCAATCGCTGGGCGCCGGTCGGGGATGGCCTGGCCGCGATGCTTGGCGAAAGTGAGCTGAATGGCCAAGCCGCCATTCCAGCGGTCGTGGCCAGAGCTGACCGCGTGCTGGCCGCAGCACAGTCGTGGCTGGAAGACCCGCAACTGCGTGCGGATGCGGGCGAGATCATGCACATGGCGCTGGCGAGCCTTGACCGAGCTGTGACGGCGCTGGAGTCGTTCGACGAAATGGCCAGCACCATCGACCGCGAGACCACGGACGTGGCCGGCGAGGTCGCCGCGGCGGGGCGTGCGCTCGCTGACGCCCTGCACCACC
>CAZMPA010000004.1:17778-22711 GCA_964567915.1 uncultured Isosphaeraceae bacterium
GCAACGGGGTGAAGGCACGGCCGGCCAACTTCTGACCAACCCCGATCTCTACAACAGGCTGGAGCAGACGGCCGTGCAGCTCGAGCGGCTGTCGGAGTCGATGCGGTTGATGGTTGAGCAGATTCGCGAAGAAGGCGTAGGTCCGCTGCTGGCGCCCTGACCACCTGCCGTCAGAGCGACGTTCGCATCCCGATCTCGACAGTTCGCCGCGCCGGCAGATCAAGCATGTCGGGAAGCACGTTGGCGTTTCTCAGGAGGAATGCAAACACTGCCAGACGCCATCGTCCCATCCCCGCGTGCGGACCAGCGAGCGACACCTGTTCGCGGCGAACCCAATAGCTGGTTGACGCCGGATCCGTAGGAACGCCGCGATCGGCCGCGTCACGAAGCATGGATGGAATGTCGGGCGGCTGCAGGTAACCGAAGCGGACCGTCGCCACCCATACCCCCGTCCCAAGCGACTCCAGACGAAGCCGCTGTTGAAACGGCACACGAGGAACGCCAAGCGGCTGAAGGTGCACCACGACAATCGTCTCCGGCAAAGCCGGGACGTGCCGCTGCACTTTGCGAATGGTGACGGGCGTGGTCGACGGGTCGCGGCCGAAGAAAACGCCGGTCCCCGGATACCGCGACGTCTCGCCGATCGCGTCTACAAACCGAGCGAGTGGCAAGCCATCCTCGAGGCGGTTTCGATTGATGTGCCGCACGCCCGACCGCCACACGCCGATCACCCACAGCACGGCAGCCGCCACCGCCAGGGGCATCCAGCCTCCATCGGGAATCTTCAGGGCGTTGGCGGCGACGAGGAGCAGATCGACTGAGAGCACAATGATGGTGAACGGTGCCAGAACCCACCATGGCCAATGCCATCGCCGGCGGGCCACGACAACAAAGAGCACAGTGCTGACCGCCATGACGCCAGTCACGGCCAGCCCGTACGCGCCTGCGAGTCGCTCAGCGCTTCCGAAGAGCAGCACGACCAGAACACAGGCCACGGCCATCAGCACGTTGACGGAGGGCAGATAGATCTGGCCCTCGACGTCCGACGTGTGGACGACCCGCAGCGGAGGCAAGAGGCCTTGCTGAGCCAGTTGACGCGTCATCGAGAACACACCGCTGATGATGGCCTGAGAGGCAATGATCGCGGCGATAGTTGCTGCGACGACCATCGGGACGAGCAGGCTGGCCGGAACCAGTGCGAAGAACGGGTTGCCCACCTCAGTCTTTGCGTCGAGGAGGATCGCCCCCTGCCCGAGATAGGCCAGCAGCAGCGCGGGGCAGACGACCAGCCACCAGGCCGCCGCAATCGCGCGGCGGCCGAAGTGCCCCATGTCCGCGTACAGCGCCTCCGCCCCTGTCAAACACAGCACGACGCCCCCTAGCATTGCAAATGCGGTCGCCGGCGACTCGCCGATCAGTTGGACAGCCCACACCGGAGAGAAGGCGTGAAGCACACCGGGTGCACTGAGGATCGCGCGGCACCCGAGGACCGCGATCAGCACGAACCAACCGAGCATGAGCGGGCCGACGAGCCAGCCAATCCGGCCACTCCCGAGTCGCTGGGTCAGAAAGACGCCGATCACAATAAACGCAGAGGCCACAACCACCCAATGCGCGTGTTCCGGTCCGTGAACGGGCGCCAGGCCGCCCATCGCACTCAAGACGCTGATGGCCGGCGTGATGATGCCATCGCCGTAGAGCAGCGCCGCGCCGAGCAGCGCCGCCCAGAGAAGCCAGCGGCCACGTCCACGAGCAGGCGAATCGTCGCGAGACCTGGTCAGGGCGAGCAACGCAAAGAGACCGCCCTCGCCGCCATTGTCCGCCCGCAGGAGCAGTGAGATGTACTTGCCCCCCACGACGAGCAGAAGCCCCCAGATGATGATGGACAGCGTCCCAAGCACAGTCTCCGGCGCAGTTGGTGTTGCAGAAAGAGACAGCGTGGCGCGAAGCGCGTAGAGGGGGCTCGTGCCGATGTCACCAAACACCACACCGATGGCGCCGAGCGCCAGCAGTGGCGTGCCCTTCCTCGCATGCGGAGACCCACCCATGCGCGCACCCTATCAGACCCGAGGTGAATCTCGGGGGCAACTGTCAGCGGACCGCAGTCGTCACTGGGCGACGACGATCTCGACCCGCCGGCTCTTCTGGGAAGATCCCTTCGGGCGATCCGGCCCGTAGCTCATGACTGCAATGTCGTCGGCCGAAACTCCGCTGGTGGTCAGGAAATTGCGAACTGCCCAACCACGCTCAAAACCGAGGTGGTAATTGCTCTTGTGGCCGCTCTTGCGGATCGGGTCGGTATCGGTGTGCCCCGCGACGATGATCGCTTTGCCCGGGTACTGAGACTGCAGCACGGAGGCAACGCGATTGAGTCAAAGAGCACGTCGCCCTCCACTGAGACGGTGACATCATTCGGCCCGTAGGTGGCCGTGACGCCCTCAATGCCGTCAAAGCCGTCGGCGGGCTGCGTTGCGGTCCACTCCTCCTCGGCCGAGTTGTACTTCTCCTGCCAATCACGGACGGAGGCGTTGGCGGTTCGCAATTCGCCGTTGGCTGCATCGAGCGCCTTGTCCCGCTCATCGAGCTGCGTGCGAAGCTCGGTGTTCTCCTGCTCGAGCAGTGTCAGCCGGTCCTTCTCCTGCTGACTCTCGCAGCCGGTGGCTGCAGCAGCGAGCAGGGCGAGCGCGATCGTGGTTGGCATGGTCATCCGCATGGTTGGGTTTCCTTTCCTCAACGGACTGTCGTTCCTTCGGTTGACGGCGCGGTCCCCGCGCCCAGAGACATTGGACCCGCTGGTCGGGGATCTGTCCAATCGTGGGAGTTGTCCACCGGCACAACGAGGCCCGCCTCCGGCATCTCGACCGCCGGCATGATCTTTCGCCAGCCTTCGCTGACCGCCGGGCGGGCCAGGAAGACGACCACCGTCGCCACCGCAAGATGCGGCCCGTACGGCAGTTCTCCCCACGGGCGGCGGCGGAACCTGCCAGCCACCGCGGCAATCAGCGTCCAGGCAAGGCCCAGAAACGGCGCCAGGAAGAAGATCAGCACCGGCTCGAACCACCCGAGCACCGCCCCGACTGCCGCCAGCAGATGCACATCGCCCAGACCCATGGCCTCGCGGCCGAATGCCAGCGTGCCCGCCAGTCGGATCGCCCACACGATGCCGCCGCCGACCAGCCAGCCGAGCAGCGAGCCACCGATGGCCTGCACCCACGTCGGGGGTGTGCCGCCGAGGCCAGCCAGCGTGAGCCCTCCCACCGCCATGCCAGCCAGAATGGGGGCGAGGAAGCAGAGTTCCACGCCCATCTCGCGGCGGGCGTGCGGGTAGTCGGCCAGCGTCTCTCCTTCGATCAGGTAGTCGTCATAGTCATGGAAACTGGGTCGAAGCCTGCCGGCTGCCAGCAGCGACATGGCGACGAGCACCCCGAGCCCCCCACCCATTGCCACGCCAGTCCCCACCCATCCAACGCCCGGAATCGGCCACGAAGCCCCGCCAACCCCACCGGGCCGAGCCATCATCGCCTCAAGCCCCCAGAGAACAAAGGCCGAGATCGACACGAACGTCGGAATCGCAATCGGAATGGTGAATGTCTTCGCGTCGATGACCGTCATCGAGAACAGTCCCGAAAAGAGAAAGGCCACAGCAATCCACGCGGGCCACGCGAGGATGAACTGCTGGCGGTTCCACCAGGCCCCTCCGACCTCCCACCACCACGTGTCCTGTGGTCGGGTCATGAACAGCACCACATACAGTCCAACAAACATCACGGCGATGGCCAATTCGACGATCGGGTAGACCGGGCTGATTCGGCTTCGGCAGAACCGGCACTTCCCGCGGAGAAGGATCCACCCGAGTATGGGGAGATTCTCGCGGAAGAATCGGAGCCGGCCACCGCAGATTGGGCAGCGACTCGGGGGCTGCGAGAGCGACATGCCTCGCGGCATCCGCCAATTCACCACATTGAGGAAGCTCCCGACACACGCGCCGAACACAAACACGAACACGATCCACGGCCCGTGCCGCAGCAACTCATCGACAGCGCCAATGCTTGCGAGCACGGGTCAGCCGGCATCCCCGCCATCTGCGGCGTCGCCGGAAGCAGACTCCAACTCCCCGGCCACCGCGTCAAGCACGCTACGGCACCGCGCGACCAGCGCCCGGCCCCTGCGGTGCGCCGACATGGCGTCTTCAAGACCGATATCCCCGCCGTCGATCTGTTCGATGATCTTCTCCAGTTCGGCGATCGCATCGTCGAACTTCATGGCGGCCGGGTCGGGAGCGTGGTCGGGCATGGCGAGAGGGTAGATCGTCCCGCCGCTACTCGCCACCCGGCTCGACCACCGATCGAATGGACCCGTCGGCCAATCTGGACTCGATCACCTCCCCGCACGCAACGTCGCCTGCTCGCCGCAGGACGCGGCCGCTCGCATCGAGTGTCAGGGAGAACCCCCGCGCGAGCACCGCGTCCGGGCTCAACGCTTTCAGGACAGACGCCCGCTCATCGAGCACTGCCCGAAGTGCCGCCCATCGGCGGGTGGCGGCAGCCGCGAGACCGCACTGGTCAAGCCGACGCCTCCCGCGGGTGTGCGCCGCGACGGTGGCATGCTCCATCGCCGAAGCCGCCCGCTCAAGCCTCGATCTGCGAGCCGCAAGCACGGCGTGGGGCGCTCGCGCCGCCAGCTTCGCCTCGGCTCTGGAGAGCGCCGATTCCGCCCTTCCGACACGAATCTTCAGACGCTGATGCAGCGACTGCCGAGCGGCCTCCGCCCGGTCGGCCGCGGCAGCCACGCGGCGGCGGGCGCGCCGCTCCAGGAGCGTCTGGTCCAGGTCCAGCCGCTGCCCCTCCTCCACTCGGTCGGGAAGAAGCAGTTCCACTGCGGCCGACGGCGTCGATGCGCGATCCGGCCAGCTCGTCGACGACCTGCGCCACCG
>CAZMPA010000004.1:22721-24339 GCA_964567915.1 uncultured Isosphaeraceae bacterium
AGGGCGTCGATGCGCGAACGTCGGCGACGAGTTCCGCGATGGTCGTATCGGACTCATGCCCAATGGCCACGACAGTTGGGGTACGGGCCGCATGCAACGCCGCCGCGATCCCGCGATCGTTGAACACGTCGAGATCCTCTGCCGAACCGCCGCCCCGCGTGAGGAGCAATGCCTCGATGCCCGCGGCCTCCGCGGATTTGTCAACCTGGGCGATGGCGGTCGCGATGCGGGCCGCAGCGGCCTGCCCCTGCACGGGAATATCGACATGCACAAGACGGCAGGCCGGCCACCGAGCGGCCGCTCTGGCCCGCACATCGTGCAGCGCCGCCGCGGACCCGCTGGTGAGCACGGCAATGGCCCGGGGCACCCGTGGAAGCGACTGCTTTGAGGCCGCGTCGAACCAACCGGCCGCCTTGAGTTCTGCGCGCAGCCGCCGAAGGGCCTGCTGGCGATCGCCCGCACCGGCGTGTCGAACCCTGCGAACCCGCAACTGCGTCCGACCACCACGAGCCCAATGCACAACCGAGCCCCAAACATCTACGGCCAGCCCGGTTTGTACACGCACGTCCGCGTGAGGCGTATCTGATGCCCACATCACGCACGAGATCTCGGCGGCGGCATCACGGAGGGTAAAAAACCAGTGCCCGGCGGCCGAGTCCGTCTTGCACGTTCCAACCTCACCGGTCACAACGACGGGGTCGGGAACACCGGTCTCCAGCGCCGCCGAAATGTGAGCCGACAGGTCGCTCACCTGCATGGGCGGCGACGCTTCCTTCGGCGCGGCGCCCGGTTTCCAGTCAAACGGGAGTTGGCTCATGGCATGCTCCATATACCACACATCACGCGATCTCCCCCGATCGGTGATACTGGAGCCGCCATGGACGCCGCAGAACTGACACTGACGACCGGGGTCGAGTCACTCCCGGGAATGGACCGGTCCACCGCCGAGGGACTGCGGCGAATGGGGCTGCGGTGTGTGGCCGATCTGCTGCTGCACGCACCAACCCGCTACCGAAGAACGCGACCCTGGCAGGAGCTCGACCAGGTCGCCGCGGCGGCCGAGACGGATACGCGGGATGAGATGGAGGTTCGGGGCGAAGTCGTGTCCATCGACCGGGGATTCGGCCGGTCCAACAAGCTCGTGGTCGTGATCGAAGACGACTCGGGCGAAATCGATCTGGTCTTCTTCAATCAGCCGTGGGTCCGCCGCAAGCTGCACCCCGGCATGCGGCTGACGGCCACTGGGCAGGCCCGGTCGTACCGGGGCCGCGCGCAGATCGCCAACCCGACATGGAGCTTGCTCGACGCCACCGCCCCGCTCGTTCCACCTGCACGCGACGCGGACCCAGCGTCCCTCACACCGGTCTATCCCGCGTCTGAGGCGGTGTCCTCCGATCGTCTGGCCGACATCATCGAGGGCATCCTGCCGGACGCGACGGCGCTTCTTGATGACCACCTTTCCGAGTCTTACCGAGCGGACCGAAACCTCCCGGCCCTGAGCGTCGCCTACCGCACCCTGCATCGACCCGAACTCGATGAGCAGATGCTCGCGGCCCGCCGCAGGCTTGCCCTCGACGAACTGCTGATGCTGCAGTTGGGCGTCATGATGAAGCGATTC
>CAZMPA010000005.1:0-701 GCA_964567915.1 uncultured Isosphaeraceae bacterium
AAAACCGTACACGGCATTTCCAGTGCCGCACCTTCAGCCGCTCGGTCACCTGCCCTTGGAACCGCGGATTGTAGGTCGGGCACACCACCCACGGCAACCAGAGCCTCGTGGCGGCTTGCCCTACCCTTCCGCTCATGGCTCATCCCGACATACCACTTCAGGGCTTTCTTGTGCTCGACAAGCCCATCGGCCCGTCCTCGATGCGGGCCGTCGCCGTTGTCCGCCGCCGAGCAGGCGGCGTCAAGACAGGCCACGGCGGCACACTCGACCCACGCGCCAGCGGCGTGCTCGTACTTGGGCTCGGCAAGGCAACCCGCCGCCTTGAGACCGTCGTCGCCACCGCGAAGCGCTATGAAACGGAGGTAAACCTGTCGTTCCGAACGGCGACGGACGATCTCGAAGCAGAACCGATTCCCGTGGACGTCGCGACGCCGCCGACCGAAGCCGACGTCCGCGACGCACTCACCCAGTTTCAGGGCGACATCATGCAGGCGCCCCCAGCCTTCAGCGCGGTGAAGGTCGGCGGCCGCCGAGCCTATGCGCTGGCTCGCAAGGACCAGCCTGTCGATATCCCTCCACGGCCGGTCCGGGTCGATCACATTGAATTGCTGTCATACAACTGGCCGATCGCTCGCCTCGACATCGCGAGCGGAAAGGGCTTCTACGTGCGGTCGCTGGCGAGAGATCTCGGTGCGGCCCTT
>CAZMPA010000005.1:711-21421 GCA_964567915.1 uncultured Isosphaeraceae bacterium
GGGGGGGGGGCTTTGGGGGGGGGGGGCGGGGGGCGCCGGGGCGGGCCGGCCCCCGCGGGCCCCCCACGGCGGTTGGCCCGTTCACAATCGACGAAGCGACCTCGCTTGATGACGTCCCGGATCCCCTCGGCCCTGATCACCTGATCAGCATCGACGATGCACTTGCCCGGATCGACGCTTCAACCTGACTTCAGCGACGGCTACGCGGCTTGAATCGCCCGGCGGCACGGGACATGGGCGAGGAATCGCATGGACGTCGGTACAAGTCGCGAGGTGAGGCCGCCCAAGACACCAGGGCGGGTTCCGGAAGATACAGACCGGCCATCATGAGCCGGAAAATGATCTCAATCGCGCAGTTCGACTGTCCAGTACGCTTCATTCAGAAAGACCTTCCATGCTTCGTAGTGACGGCGTCGCAGCCTGACCGAACGGTCCGGACAGGTCTTTGGCCGCCGTGGTGCCCGCACGAGCGCCATCCCGGCTTCTCGTGGTGTCTTGTTTCCTTTTCTCGCATTGCATCGCACGCAGGCGCACACGAGATTCGTCCAACTGTTCTCGCCACCACGTGACTGGGGCTGAACGTGATCGATCGAAAGCTCCGCCGTGGGAAACCGCTTGCCGCAGTACTGGCACGTGTTGCCGTCCCGCGCGTAGAGGTTGCGGCGATTGAGTGGCACGTGGTGATCGGGCACACGATTGCAGCAGTGCACCCGGATGATTCGAGGCACGGCGACCATGGACGACGCCGTCCGAATCCAGTCGTGGCTTGATGCTTCGTACCGACGTTGCAACTCGGCGACCTCAAGCCAGGACGACACGTCGAATTGTTCCCATCGGCCATCGACGACCGAGATGACTTCGGCGGCACGTCGAAACAGGAGGACAAAAGCCTGACGAACGGGCACGATGCGGGTCGCCGCATACCCACGGTTGAGTACGAGAACCGGGTCGTCCAAAAAGCTCGTCAGTGCCGTCATGCGTGATCGGCTTCGCCTGATCGTGGCCGGCGAGGCCGAGTAGGTCCTCCTTGCCTTCACGTATATCGGACGAACTCCGTCCGAGCAACACGCGATTTGGCGGCATCCGTATTCAGGGTCCGTCTGGATCCGTCACAGTCATCATGCCCCAAAAACACGCCGGCGGCCAGTTCCGATCTGGAACCAGCCGCCGGGAAAATCGCCAATTGCGGGTCTCTTGGGCCCTCGATCAGGGCAGTTCAAGCAACTCCACGTCGAATACGAGGGTGGCGTTCGGGGGGATCGGGCCGCCAGGCGTGCCCCGCTGGCCGTAGCCCAGGTCCGACGGAATCACGAGTTTCCGCTTCCCGCCGACCTTCATGGACCCGACGCCCTCTGTCCATCCCGGAATCACCTGGTTCAGAGGGAAGTCGATGGGCTCGCCGCGATCGACGCTACTGTCGAACTTGGTGCCGTCCACGAGGTACCCGGTGTAGTGGACCCGCACCGTGGTCGAGGGACCGGCCGGAGCGTCGCCGTCGCCCTCGACAAGGTCGAACCAGGCGAGCCCGGTGTCGCTTCGCTCCGCGGTCGCCTCACCCGTCGACGCGCCGGGGAGATCAGCCTTTGCTTCCAGACATTGATCCACACTCATAGACAGTTTCTCCGTTCGCTCTTGTTCTTCTTCGAAAACCTTCGCGGCCGCAATCTGGGCCGATCTCCATGCTTCTTCGCCCGAGGTGGCGCCTGCAGAGGCGGCCTCGGCTTCAGCGGGCGTGATGGCCCGCACAGACTCGATCACAACATCTTCGGCCGGCATGTTTGGAAACGGCTGGCCCGTGGGTGCATTCACCTGGTGACATGGCGTGTCCCTGATGGCGGCAAGCACATCATCACCGGAGACGACTTCCCCGAAGACGGCGTATGCCGCACCATCCCGCTGGGCGCGATCGAGTTGACCGTTGTCGCGGACGTTGATGAAGAACTGGTTGGTGGCGGAACTCGGGTCACCACCAATTCTCGCCATCGCGATGGTCCCCTTGCGATTCTTCAAGCCGTTCCGCCACTCATTCCTGATGCCGGGCCTGGTCTGGCGCTTCTCGAGTTCGGTATCGAACCCGCCGCCCTGCACCATGAAGTTCGGAATGACCCGGTGAAAGATGGTTCCGTCGTAGGCGCCGCCGGCGGCGTACTCCATGAAATTGGCACAGGTCACCGGCGCGGCGACAGGGTCGAGCATGATCACCATGTCGCCCTTGTTCGTCTTCATCTCAACGTACTGCATGGCTGAGTCAGAAGGCTCAGTCGCTAGTGCGGTAGCGGCCGTCGCGCAGATGGTCGCCATCAGGAATATCGATCGTCGCATGGTCTACCTCTGTGTAGATACGGGTTGGAGGGATTGAAACCTGGCCCGGAACGGACCATTCTACGCGGCTCCTTTCCAGTGTGTTCAGCCCGCGTGGTCCGTCGGCGTGTCTTCGAGTCGTGCCACGATCTCCTCGATGGTCACAAGGGAGCCACCGCCCATGCCGGGGCAGGGCGTGTGGGCTCGCACGGCGTCCCACGCGGCCTTCGACTCGAGGTTTTCGGGCCAGAACGGCCAGGTGCGGCACTGCTTCGGACGAGCGGCGTACAGGCGGCAGCCGGCCAGACCATCGGCGTCCCGGGTGAGAAACACGCAGTCCATCCCCCCCGGACCCTGCTGGTCCTGCAGCGACCAGTGTCCGTTGAGCCGACGCGCGTAGCGTCGATGGAAGGTCGCTTCGCTCACTCCGAGCACCGCAGCCTTGGCAACCCCCTCCTCGGCGTCAAACCACACTGCACCGGGCGGACCGGTGCAGCAGTTCCCGCACCTCGTACACTCAAATCGGAGCCCCCCGGCGTACCAGGGCTGGGTACCGGGCTCAGCCATCCCGACCATCCCAACCGCCTGGAGCCGTCCCCAACACGTCTACCTGATAGAGCAGCACACCGTCGCTGGCAAGAGGCGTGCTGAGCGCGTCCAGTTCGGGCGGACGGTCGTCCAACGCGATGCGGTCCAGATTGAGTACTTCGATGAGTTCCCACTCCTCATCGGCCGCAATGTGGTCGCGGATCAACTGCGACATGGCGCGGCGACACGTCGCCACCCCCCAGATGTTGGCCTGTCCGATTCGTCGGCCGGCGGGGTCCTCCTGATCAACCTGCGCAAGCCCCCGCCACAGCGTCAGCCCGATGTCGCGGCCCCGCGCATCGAGGTTGCGGTCGGGATCGTCATCGAGCCGAAGCTTCCACGACACGCGAAGCTCTTGAAGCAGATGATCCGAGTCGAGCATCGCGCCCGGTCGCTGCTCCAGAACACCACGAAGCGAGAGATCCGCAATGGAGCGAACAGGCTGGATGTCCTCGTCGTGCCGCCGTTCGACGCCAAACCGACGCAGAATCTTCTCAATCACGCCCAGTCCGCCTGTCTCGACGTGGACGATGATTCGCTTGTCGGGATCAAGGAAGATCTCAAGGAAGGGCGAGGGCGTATTGACTCCTGCGCCGAGCATGGCGTCCTCCAGCAGGAGGGGCTCGAAGAAGTTCCACGCGCCCCGGAACCGATCGGTCTCAATCTCGTCCCCGATGAACACATCGACCTCCCGGTAGGCGTCACGGCTCCCCAATTCAAGCAGGCCGCACACCCGGCGTGGCAACAGCCGGAAGAGTTCGTGGAGCAGCGGACGAACCAGTTCGTGAGACACCACAATGGTGTACGTAAGCGTCTCGGGGTGTGTCTCGTCGGCTTCCAACACGCCACGGGACCAGCCCGCCACGCCAGGCCGCTGGCCGCCGGACTCAACGCCGAGCGGATAGGCGAACCCGTGCTCAACGACGCGGCCGAGATCGCTTCGGATGCGGAAGGGTGCCTCCATGGCGGCATGGTAGGACACCACCGCCGCCGCGCGAGCACTCTATGATGGCCGCCGACCATTCCGGGGCAGAGCACGGAGACGGGTATGCAGGAGTCGAAGGAGCCGGGACCTGCCACAGCGGGCCGATCTCACTGGGGCAGCCGAACTGGCTTCATCCTTGCCGCGGCTGGATCGGCCGTCGGGCTGGGGAACATCTGGAAATTCCCGTACATCACCGGCGAGAACGGTGGCGGCCTCTTCGTGCTCATCTACCTCGTGTGCATCGCGCTGGTGGGCCTGCCGATCCTCATCGCGGAGATCATGATTGGTCGCGCCGCGCAAGCGCAGCCGGTTGAGGCATTCAAGCGGCTTCAGGGTGGCCCGACAGGCTGGTCCGCTGTGGGCTGGCTTGGCGTGGTCGCTGGGTTTCTGATTCTCTCCTTCTACATCGTGGTGGCGGGCTGGGCGATGGACTACACGCTCAAGTCGGTCGTCGGGTTCACCAATCCGATCGGCAAGAAGGCCGAAGATGCGGCCCTGGTGTACCGGGCCACCGAGCCAATTGCGTCCATGCGTGCCGCGCTCGTGCAGCAGGAAGCCTCGGAACCGGTCGAACGCGCGGTCAAGGGATGGAGACGCCAGTTTGCGCCTTCGACGTGGGAGCACTGGGAGGACTACGAACAGGCGTCCGCCAAACCGGCTGTCAACCACGACCTGCTGCTGGAAGATCCACACATCCGAGCGGCATTCAACACCGTCTCACCGGCATTGCCTGCCAGAGACGCCGCCGTTGCCGACGCAAGGGCTGCGGCGACCGCGCGCATCGCGGAACTCTCCGACGAAGAAGCAAGAGAAGCGGCCACGACGCTCAAGCGACGCTCGACCATCAGCAGCGAAGTAACCAGCGTCTTCATGGGGCTGCTCCAGGACGGATGGACGAGCACCTTCTGGGCCGCCATCTTCATGTTCCTGACCATCCTCGTCGTCGCAAGCGGCGTGGGCGCCGGCATCGAGCGAACGTGCCGTGTCCTGATGCCGCTGCTGCTGCTCTTCATCTGCTTCCTCGTTGTGTACGGCTTCTTCCAACCCGGATTCGGTCAAGCGGTGTCGTTTGTGTTCAGTCCGGACCCGAACGAACTGGAACCGCGTGGCGTGCTCGAAGCGCTTGGGCACGCGTTCTTCACGCTCTCTCTGGGCATGGGCGCGATGATGACCTATGGCTCCTACCAGCGCCGCGGAGCCGGCGGGCTCATGGGCGAATCCGTGTCGATTGCAATCTTTGACACGGCCATCGCGCTGCTTGCGTGCCTGATGATGTTCCCGATCATCTTCTCGTACGGACAGGACCCTAGCAGTGGGCCGGGGCTCGTGTTCATGAGCATGCCGTTGGCGTTCGCGGAGATGGGTGAACTGGGCATGATGCTCGGCATCGTGTTCTTCGGATTGCTGGTCTTTGCCGCGTTGACCAGTGCCATTTCGCTGCTGGAGGTCGTGGCCTCCTACCTCATCGACGCGCACCAGTGGAGTCGCCCGAAGGCCGCGTGGACACTCGGCGGCGTGATCTTTGCGTTCGGCATCATCACCGCCTTCGCCAATTCCGCCGGGTTCAAGATGACCTCCTGGCTACCCGGCTACGGCCAGTCCTTCTTTGACACCATGGACCTGCTCACCAGCAACTGGATGCTGCCACTGGGCGGTCTGTTGATTGCGGTCTATGCCGGCTGGATCATGCCCGCGCGGCTGCGGAATGCCGAGTTGTCAGACCTTTCCGGTCCCGTTGCGTCCGGATGGCTCTTCCTCGTCCGATTCGTCGCCCCCCTGCTCGTCGTCGTCGTGCTGCTCGACAAGGTCGGGCTCATCGACGTGAACGAGATCTCGTTCCATCTCATGCACTGAGCGCCCCTGAGCGCGGAGATCCACATGGACCGCTTCAACGAATTCCTCGAAACCGTCAATGGCTACATCTGGACCGACTGGATGCTCTACATCCTGCTGGCGACGGGCCTGCTCTTCACGCTCTGGAGCGGCATCTGCCAGTACCGGGCGCTCACGCACGGCGTCGCGGTCACTACCGGCAAGTACGACGACCCGAATGACCCGGGCGCGATCAGTCACTTCCAGGCGCTCTCGGCCGCGCTCTCGGCCACGGTCGGTCTGGGCAACATCGGTGGCGTCGCCATCGCCATCGCCATCGGCGGCCCGGGCGCGGTTTTCTGGATGTGGATCATCGGCATCGTGGGGATGGCGCTCAAGAGCACGGAAGTCACCCAGTCGATGCTCTTTCGCAACACGGCCGACCCGGACAATCCGCACGGTGGTCCCATGTTCGTCGTCGCGGAAGGCATGAAGCGATGGGGACTCGGCGCACTCGGCAAGTTCATCGGTGTGCTGTTCTGCCTCACGCTGCTGATCTCTGCCGTCACGGGCGGCAATATGTTCCAGGCCTGGAACGTCGGTGACATCACACGGGAAGCGACCAACCTGCCGGAATGGATGACCGGACTGGCGCTGGCCATCATCGTCGCGATGGTGATCATTGGTGGTATCAAACGCATCGGCTCGGTGGCCGGCGTGCTTGTGCCATTCATGTGCGTGCTCTACGTCGTGATTGCGCTGGTCGTGCTGGCCTTCAACCTCGGGGCGATTCCCGAGGTCTTCGCGTCGATCTTCACCGGCGCCTTCAACCCATCAGAAGCCGGTGGCGCCTTCATCGGCGGCGGCGCGGGCACCGCCTTCCTCTGGGGCATGAAGCGGGCACTCTTCTCAAGTGAGTCCGGCCAGGGATCCTCCCCCATTGCCCACTCCGCAGCGCAGACCAAAGAACCCGTCAGTGAAGGTGTGGTCGCCGGACTCGAACCGTTCATTGACACGATCGTCGTCTGCACTCTGACCGCATTTGTCATTCTGTCGACCGGCGCCCTGACGCGAGGCGACGGCATGGAGGGCGCTGACGGCGTGTTTGCCTCCAGTCCTCCGATCACCCTGCATCACTGGCAGGACGATGAGGGCATTGACCATCGGGCATGGGTACTCGGCGAGCCGCGGGTGTTCACCATCGACGGCGAGCCGGTGACCGCCGGCCATACCCAACTCCCGGAACGCACCGACGCCGGCGTCGAACTCGGTGGCCCGTGGATGGACACCGACAGCGTGTTCTCGATCGCAGGCGGCGGAGGTCTGAATGAGGCGACGGCCTCCAATCGCGTGATGATGACCGGAACGGTGATCATCCCGGAGACAACCACCCCATACGTGCGTTGGGACCTGATTGGCATCGGAGAATCAGAGGTCGCGCACTGGGCGCCGCTCGTGGAGTCCGGTGAGCGGCCCGCACTGGTGGAGCCGGCGTTGTACGAGGATTACATGGGCGCCACGCTCACGGCCTACGCCATCAATCGACAGTTCCCGGGTGTCGGCACGTGGCTCATTCTCATCGCCAGTTGGCTCTTCGCGGTCAGCACGATGATCTCCTGGTCTTACTACGGAGAACAGGGCATCGTCTTCCTGCTCGGAGAGTGGGCGGTTGGCGTGTACAAGATCATCTACTGCGCGCTGATCGTGGTGGCGACTGCCGGCATCGTGACGACGACCAAGGAGATCGGCAATCTCTCTGACCTTGGCACCGGCCTCATGTTGTGGGTCAACATTCCGATCATGCTGATCTTCGGCGCCACCGCCATGGCGGCGTGGCACGGCTACTTCGGCCGGCTCCGCAGCGGCGAAATCAAACCCCACGACGATGCCCGCGACTGACCCGGCTGGCGTTCGTTGGCATGTCGGCGATGTCGCTGATGCGATCGAGGCGGGGCTCGCCGCGCAGGTCGAACATGACCGAGTCGCGCAGTCGGTGCACGGCGCCGACGTGTTGGACGAAGTGGATCTGCACCCCGTGCTCGCCCGGGCCTTGTCAGTGGCTGGCTTTGGGGTCCACCGGGAAGTTCGCTACCCGGCGGCCCGCCGCATACGCGCCCGCTCAGAAGGCCGCCGATGCGATCTGGTGTTGACGCCGGGGGGCCGCCCGCTGCAGGAACCGGAGGCCGCCGCCACCCTGTTCGATGATCCGTCGGCCGTGCCACTTGGCGAGGCATTCTGGCTTGAAGTCAAGGTCGTTGCGCAGTTCTCCGCCGCCGGCCCGAATGCCGCGTGGTCGAGCGAGTTGCTCGGCACCGTCCGCAAGGACATCGCCAAACTCGCAGCAGACCCCGGCATCTTCCACGCAGGCCTGCTCATCGTGCTGTGGGTGGAGCATCAGGACATCGCCTCGCATGACCTTGAAGTCTGGCAGGACCGATGCCTCGATCAGGGCTATCCGATTGGGGCTCCTGCAGAACGCCGCCTTGCACTGCAAGACCGGGTTGGCAACCAGCAGGGTGTGGCGCGGCTCTACCCGGTGCACCACATCTGAATCACGCTCACGCCCTGGCGGTCTCCGCAATGATTTTGGCACACTCGGAGGCAAAGTCGTGGCCTCGATACGCTCCAAGTGCACGGCGAAGACCCTGCTGCTGCTGGGCCCCTCTGCGGCTGTCGTCCAGAAGCCACTGCGCCTTCGAGATGATCGGCCCGGCCCCACCGCACCA
Source organism: uncultured Isosphaeraceae bacterium (assembly GCA_964567915.1). GTDB lineage: Bacteria > Planctomycetota > Phycisphaerae > Phycisphaerales > SM1A02 > UBA12567. The sequence continues at coordinate 9,124 of CAZMPA010000005.1, forward strand.
GGGTACGTACTCCGGAACGATCTCTTCGTCAGCAATGATGTTTGGCAGCAACTTGTGCTGTGTGCGAAGCAGGGCCTTCGCGCCCAGACATGACAGCAGGCTGGCCTTGTACACACCGATCATCGGCTGACACTGACGCATGATGTCTAGCGTGACGGTGCCTGACACGGCAATTGCCAGATCACACCAGGCGATCGACTCATCCCGCATGTTCTGCACCATGCTCAGGCCCATTGGAAACTCGCCGAGCCGGTCCCGAACGGTGTCTGCCGCCCGGTCCGATGCGGCGACGATGACGCCCGACATGGTCATGTGCCGGTGCCGAAGTTCCTCGAAGATCTTGACGAGCAGCTTGATGTTCCGCTTGACTTCCTGCGTGCGAGATCCGGGCAGCAAGGCGATTCGCGGGGCCCCACCGGGCATCCCATGCAATCTGCGTTGCAGGTCTTCGCTGTCCAGTACGCGGTTGATGGCCGGATGACCGACAAATGTGCCCTTGATGCCCTGCTCACCAAACCACCTTGGCTCAAAGGGAAGCAGGCAGCACACGTGGTCGGTGAGTTTGCGGAGCTTTTTGACGCGCCAACTCCCCCACGCCCACATCTGCGGCGCCGCCAGGTGCACGATCCGCGCGCTCGCCTTGCGAGCGGCTGCGCAGATCGGAAAGTTCGCCGCCGGAGAGTCGACCGGCACGTGCAACATCAGCCGGCAACTCTTGATCCACCTGCGAATGGCCTTGACCTGCCCGCGGACCTTCCGAGCGTGCGCGATCGCCCCGAGACCCATGGCCCCGTCGCCGGCCGTGCGTCCGGCCATCTGCGCTCCTGCGGCTTCCATGGCGTCTCCGCCCCACGCGTAGATCGACCACTCCGGGTGCATGTCCCGTAACTGCCTGATCACAGGGGCTGCAAGCGCGTCACCGCTCGGCTCGAATGCGGTAAAGAGAATGACTGGGCCTGAAGGGCCCGGGTCTGCGGCCATGCCGGAAGGATACCGCTCCCCGCGTGTGGCAGTACCACCGGCTCATCCGATACACTGCGACGCTTCCAGTCTCCGGGGATGAACATCGGCACCCGAGGAGTCCACCATCACCATGGCGATGCGCACCCACACCTGCGGCGAACTCACTTCCGGTCAGGTCGACACCGAAGCCACGATCTGCGGCTGGGTCAACACCTTCCGCGATCAGGGCAAGGGGCTGGTCTTCGTCGATGTTCGCGACCGAACCGGCATGACCCAGACCGTCTTCGATCAGGAAGACTGCGACGCCGACGTCATGGAGGCCGCGCGATCCCTGCGGCGGGAGGATGTCGTCCAGATCACGGGCAGCGTGGGCCGCCGCGAAGGTGGCGTGAATCCAAAGCTCGCGACCGGCGAAATCGAAATCCGCGGCACCGGGCTCAACATCTTCTCGCGGGCAAGCAATCCGCCAATTCTTCCAGACGATCACGAAGCCTCCAAGATCTCCGAAGAGGTCAGGCTCCGTCACCGCTACATCGACCTCCGCCGCCCGAGCATGCAACGCACGCTGCAGATGCGGCACGACCTGTGCGCGCTGACGCGTCAGTACTTCCACAACCTGTCCTTCCTTGAAGTCGAAACTCCGCTGCTCATCAAGAGCACGCCCGAGGGTGCCCGCGACTTCATCGTTCCGTCCCGCATCTACCCGGGCAAGTGGTACGCCCTCCCACAGAGCCCCCAGATCTTCAAGCAGATTCTCATGGTCGCCGGCTGTGACCGGTACCTGCAGATCTGCAAGTGCCTTCGGGACGAGGATCCCCGCGCCGACCGGCAGGCCGAGTTCACGCAGATCGATCTGGAGATGTCGTTCATCGACCGGGACGAAGTGCTGAAGATCATGACCGGCTTCGTCCGCCGCGTGTTCAAGCATCTGCTTGGGCTCGATTTAGGAGCGGTTCCGCGCATGACCTGGCGGGAGGCCATCGACGTCTGGGGATCCGACCGGCCCGACATGCGATTCGATCTTCCGTTGCAGGACATTTCGGAAATCGCGGGGCAAACTGACTTCAAGGTGTTCACGTCGGCGCTCGAGAAGGAGGACGGTGTCGTCAAAGCGATTCGCATCCCCGCATCGGCCGACAAACTGACCCGCAAGGTCCTTGACCAACTCCAGGAAACCGCCAAGACGCACGGCGCCGGCGGCATGCCTTGGACCAAGGTTACTGAAAGCGGCTTCGAAGGCGGCATCGCGAAATTCATCGACGGAGTTTCGGACGACCTCGCCGCCGCCCTCGAAGTTGAGCCCGGCGACACCATCCTGATGGGGTGCGACAGTTGGCTGAAGGCCTGCGAGGCGCTCGGACAGGTACGGCTACACGCGGCCCGGACATTGGATCTGGTTGATACCTCGGCGTGGAAGGCACTCTGGGTCGTTGACTTTCCAATGTTCCGCTGGAGCGAAGACAAACAGCGTTGGCTCAGTGAGCACCACCCCTTCACGGCGCCAGTGCCTGAGGACATCGACAAACTCGAGACCGATCCAGGGTCGGTCGTGTCCGCCGGGTACGACATGGTGCTCAATGGGTCTGAGATCGGCGGCGGGTCCATTCGTATCCACGATCCCGAGGTTCAGGAGACCGTCTTCAAGATTCTCGGGCTCGACGAAGAAGAACGTATAGTCAAGTTTGGGTTCCTCCTCGACGCGCTGCAGCAGGGCGCCCCTCCGCACGGCGGGGTGGCGTTTGGGCTGGACCGCCTCGTGATGCTGCTGACCAGCACGGACAACATCCGCGACGTCATCGCCTTCCCCAAGACGCAGAACGGCGCCGACCTCATGACAGACGCCCCGGGCCCGGTTGACGGCGAACAACTCGACGAGTTGCACGTTTCCGTGACCGAAGAAGCGAGCGTCTGACACAATCCGCCCCGTGACCTGTAGGCTGGCCGCATGAAGCCAGCCACCCTGCTCACCACGCTCATCGTTTCCGGCATGGTCCTCGGGGCCGTGGTCGGCCAGTTCGCGCTGCACGGCGGCGACATCGGCGGCGACCACTGGACGAAGGTCGCCGGCGACCTCATCCTCATTCGCCCGCTCAAACTGCTCGTCATTCCACTGGTGCTCTTCAGTGTTGTCGCAGGCATCACCCGAATCGGCGACCCCCGCAGATTGGGCCGGCTCGGCGGCGCCACCATTGTCTATTACTTCGCGACGATGCTGATCGCTGTCACGATCGGGACCACGCTGGTCACCCTGTTTGACCCGGGCTCACTCCCGGTTGATGTCCAGGAGACCGTCCGCGCGGGAGGCGAGTCTGCCTTTGCCGCCGACGCGTCCCTGTCTGCCAAGGTCGATGCCAAGACGATGGGTGGCACCTGGACCAACATTCTCTATCAGCTCATCCCGACAAACATCGTGTCGGAGATGAGCGCCGGGAGACCCCTCGGCATCATCATCTTTGCCATCGGTCTGGGGCTGGCACTCGCGGCGGGCGGCGAACGCACGCGGGCCGCACGGGAGTTCTTTGACGCGGGCTTCGAGGCCCTGATGACACTCATTCAATGGGTCGTCTGGTTGACGCCAATCGGTGTGTTCCTGCTGGTGGCGTGGACGGTCGGCCGCATCGGGCTTGAGAATGTCACGGGCCCCCTCGGGGGCTATATGGGCACCGTTTTCCTCGGCCTGCTCATTCACGGCGCCATTGTGTTGCCGCTCATTCTCTGGTTCTTCGGCCGCGTTCGCCCTTACAGATTTATGGGCAAGATGAAGCCTGCACTGCTCACGGCTTTCGGTACGGACTCAAGCAGCGCCACCCTTCCGGTCACCATCGAGACCGCCATCGACGAGGGTGAATGCTCGGAACAATCCAGCAACTTCGTCCTGCCGCTCGGCGCCACCATCAACATGGACGGAACAGCCCTGTACGAAGCAGTCGCCGTCGTATTCCTGTTTCAGTTGTATGGCATTGATCTCGAATTCGGTCAATTGGTAGTCGTGGTCATCACCGCGACGCTCGCGGCCGTCGGCGCCGCCGGCATTCCGTCCGCAGGTCTGGTGACGATGGTCATTGTCATCGCCGCCGTCAACGGCAGCCTCGGCGATGCCCCGACCCTGCCGGTTGCCGCCATCGGTGTCATTCTGGGTGTGGACCGCATCCTCGATATGTGTCGAACGACCGTCAACGTCTGGGGCGACGCGGTGGGCGCCCGCATCATGACGCGCATTGCCCCCGACGCCGCAGAAGCCCCGACGACCTGATCAACCCTCGCGGGCAGCGAGCCATCGCTCCGCGTCGAGCGCGGCCTTGCAGCCCATCCCGGCGGCGGTGATGGCCTGCCGATAGATGGAGTCCGCAACATCACCTGCGGCAAAGACGCCCTCGACGTTTGTTCGTGAGGACCCACCTTCGACGACAACGTAGCCGGCATCATCCAGTGCCACGCCGCTCCCATCCAGAAAGCCCGTCGCCGGCGTATGCCCGATCGCGATAAACAGGCCCCGGACATCGAGCCTTGACCGCTCGCCTGTCTTCGTGTTCTCAAGCTCGACCGCCTCGATGACGGAGTCGCCGACCACGTCGACGACCTGGCTGTCCCACACGACCTCGATGGTGTCACTGGAAAGCACACGCTCCTGCATCGCCTTTGAAGCACGCAGCGTGTCGCGTCGGTGAATCACGTAGACCTTTGAGCCGAACTTGGCCAGATAGGACGCCTCCTCCATGGCGCTGTCGCCTCCGCCGACGACGGCAAGTGGCTGATCGCGGAAGGCTGGCAGCGCCCCGTCGCAGACGGCACACGCGCTGACGCCACCGCCTGACGTCGCGAGCCGCAATTCGTTCTCCAGGCCAATCCAGTTCGCTGTCGCGCCCGTCGCAATGATCACGGACTCGGCCTCAACAATGTCGCCTTCGCTCGTCGTCAGTTTGAATGGCCGGGCGGAGAAATCACACGCCGTCACATCTACGCCACGCACGCGGGTACCGAATCGCTCCGCCTGCTTCTGAAAGTCCTGCATCATGTCGGGGCCCGAGATCCCCTCGGGAAAGCCCGGGTAATTCTCGACCTCGGTGGTCAGCATGAGCTGCCCGCCGGGCAGTACCGGCGCCGGATTGGACCTGGGCACGCCAATCAGACTGAGCGGCTCCAGATCCGCCCGCGCTGCGTAGATCGCCGCTGTCCAGCCGGCCGGGCCGCTGCCAATGATCACCACACGCTCGGAAGTGCGTTCACCGCTCATGTCTATCGCTCCCTGACTGGGTTCAACGGGGCTGAGGCGCCGCCTTGGCCGTGGAGTTACGGGCGGCACGAACGAGGCTGTCAGGCGGAGGCCAGATGACCAGGTCACCTTGCCATCGTTCGTCTGCGTGCCGGACCGCCAGGCCATCCACGCCGTCCCGGCCGGTGCTGTACAGCAGCCCCATTCCGGCGGGAAGTTCGACCCGCGTCGTTCCGATGTCCAGATCGATAGGGGCATCGAGCCTTCGATACCTGAACCACGGGCGGTACCCCTCGCTGACCGTCGCATGCCCGTCCTTGGCAAGCGGCTTGCTCATCGTGATGCCGAACGCAGTGCGCAATTCCTGTGGGTACACGCCCCGCTCAATCCTGTAGGCCGCCAACCCTGCAGCCGTCGCCGCCGCGTTGACTTCCATCTGCAAACGACCACGCGCCTCGAAGAGATTACGCATGTCGTGGATGACGGCGTCGATTGCGGCAAACCGGGCGATGTTCATGAGCTCGAACTGTGACTGCTGATCGAGAATCAACTGCCCCATCATGTCCTCGTCGGAGGACCGCCAGCGACGCCACCAGTCATCGAAGATGAGTTGAAGGCGTGCCTTGTTGGCCTCGAGGCTGTCCTGACCCTGGTAGATCGACTCCCACCGTCGCCTCGCTCCGAATCGCTGCAGCGGCCGCTTCGTCGCGGCCACCTGAACTTCCGTGAAGACCGCGGGAAACTCGTCTGCGAGCGGCAGTCCCAGCGACTGATCAAACGAATTCTGCAGCAGTGATTCACACAGACGCATGTCGTGCTCAGGCATGAACAGGCTTTCACGGCCGGGGCTCAGGCTCGGCAGGTCGTGCAGCGCGGCGTGCGTCAGGAACGAACCAGAGATTCCGTCCATGTAGCGGTACACCACATCCCGGAACACATGCAGCCCAGAGGCAAGCATGGTGAGGGCCGCCTCCTTCTCATCCATGAACTCCCGGTCGGCGAGCCGGCGAAGGACCATGAGTTCATCCAACAACAAGGTCAGCCCTTCTTCGGGCTTGCCTGCTTCGGCCAGTCGGTAGGTCTCCGCCGCAGTCCAGATGGTCATCTGAGCCACGCCATTGAGATACTCAAATGACGGCAGGATCAGCCGGCCGTCCGCGGTGCCCAAGGCAACTACCAGTCCGGCGGCGGCATCCTCAGGAGCCGCCGCATCCACGCCGTACTTGATGCCAAACACCGGACGCTGAGCGGCGTCAGTGATCGCGGTCCGGAGCGCCTTGCCAGAAGCCGCCCACTGCGAGACGGCGTCCCAGTCGGCCATGCCCGGCCAGATGGAGTCCTGACGAAGCGGCTCGGCCGTATCCGGGGGCGCCGGCAGGTTTCGGATCTCCGGAGCGAGCGCCGCCCATGCGGTCTCGCCTGCGGGCGCGTCCACCGATGCGTGGCTGTTCAGCTGCGAAGCGAGGTCCGCCGGCGAAACACTTCCGGCATCCAGCACGCCGAATCCACAGATCACCAACGCCATGCCTGCCTGCGTCACAACCATTATCTGGCTCCTCCCGCGGATTCCAAGCCTTGCCCTGTGACCCCCTCCAAGGGGTGATTCAGGGGCGAATTCGGGACCTTCGAGTGTAGCAGGTCGGTGGCCCGCTCGACCCGGTCCGAGGCGGGGCTGGCATGGCCCGTGGCTATACTCCCGGCATGTCCGTCGAGTCGACCGCGCGGCGGTATTTCGACAACGCCGCAACGAGCTACCCGAAGGCCCCAACCGTCGGGCCTGCCATGCATGCGTGGGCGTCGGGCATTCCGGCCAGTCCGGGCCGCGGCGGCTATGACGAGGTCCATCAGGCCGCCGCAGCCATGCAGGCGTGCCGGCGAGACCTGTGCCGCCTGATCGGCGGTGAGAACCCGAACCATGCCATCCTGACGCTCAATTGCACGGACGCCCTCTCGCTGGCCATCGAGGGAATCGCCAGAACCGTCAGAAGACGCGGCGATCGCATGCACGTCGTGGCGACTCGCATGGAGCACAACTCTGTGCTGCGACCGCTCCGAGACCTCGAGGCCGACGGCGTAGCGACCACTCACGTGGGCGTACACCCCGAGACCTTCCTGGTCGACCCGGACGACATCGCTGCCGCCATCGGGCCGGACACACGATTGGTGGCCGTCAACCACGGCTCCAATGTCACAGGCACCGTCCAGCCGATCGCAGCCATCGCCGACAGGTGCCGGCACGCCGGGGTTCCGCTCCTGGTCGACGCCGCCCAGACGCTCGGCCACCGCCCCATCGACGTCGAGTCAATGGGCATCGATCTGCTGGCGTTCCCCGGACACAAGGGGCTGCTCGGCCCGCTCGGAACCGGCGGACTCTGGATTCGACCAGGCCTGGAGGAGTTGGTGTCGCCGGTGAGGCTCGGCGGAACCGGATCTCGCAGTGAATTCGACGTCCAACCGGCTGACCTGCCGGACCGCTACGAGTCTGGCTCGCACAACATGCTCGGCATCATCGGGCTCGGCGCGTCGCTTGCCTGGATCCTGGACCAGCCCGCAACCAGCCTGCACGACCACAGCAGCACCGGCCTGATGCTTGATCGACTTCTGACCATCCCCGGTCTGAACGTCATTGGTCCGCGTGACCCGGCCACCCGGTGTGGCGTGTTCGCCGTCGAAGTTCCGGGCCGCTCGCCCGCCGAACTGGCCAGTGCATTGGAAGCGAACCACGGCATCCTTACCCGCGGCGGTATTCATTGCGCTCCGCTCGCCCACAGGGCTATGGGCACGCTCGACCGCGGCGGCACAGTCCGCCTGAGCATCGGCGCCTTCACGACTTCTGACGATATTGACGCGGCGTGCCACGCACTGGCTGCGGAAGCCGCCTCGCACCTGCACACAAGCGTGGCACGCTGATGGAGCACGCACGAATGATGACGGAGCGACTCAAGGGTTCGGTTGAGGCCATTCAATCGTTGCGGCAGCACACCGATGTGATTGCGAGCGTGATCGACCTGCTCATCGACTGCGTCGGTGGCGGTGGCACGATCTGGACCGCTGGCAATGGCGGATCGGCGGCCCAAGCATTGCACCTTTCAGAAGAACTCGTCGGCCGGTACCGCGCCGACCGACGTCCGCTCGCTTCTGCGATGCTGGCATCCGACCCGACCGCGTTGACGTGCATCGCCAACGACTTTGGCTTCGAGCAGATCTTTGCCAGACCCCTCACCGCGCTGGCGCGTGATCGAGATGTACTCGTCGTGCTCTCGACCTCTGGCCGGAGCGCCAACATCGTCGCCGCCCTCTCGGCCGCTCGAAGCATCGGTTGCAGCACGATCGGACTGCTCGGTGGCGATGGCGGCGAGAGCCTCTCAATGTGCGACCACGCCATCGTTGTGGACGCTTCAGACTCGGCGTGGATACAGGACGCCCACCAGGTGCTCATTCATCTGCTCTGCGAGCGTCTCGACGCCTGGGCCACAACATCGACTGGAGCAACCACGCCGTGACCGAACAGACCCAGGCCTTCAGCGGACGTGCGGGAATCTTTGGACTGGTCCTCGTCCGACTCGTCGTACCGCTCTGGATCACGGTGGGCGCCGCAACCAAACTGGTGGAACGCACGCCATCACTGCTGCCGGAGCATCTTCGCAAGTTGCTGGACGGCATGGGCATCGACCTGTATCTGGCACTCTTCCTGTTCATCACGATTGAGTTCGCCGCCGTCGCAGTCATGCTGCTCATCCCGCGACTGGCGAGACTGGCCGCGGTTGTCATGCTCGGAACGTTCTGCCTCGTGCTCGTCTACGAGATCTTCAACGGAAACGTGACGAGTTGTGGATGCCTGGGCAGTTTTTCGCCACCACCCTGGTTGATGCTCTCGATTGATCTTGCTCTGCTCATCCTCGTCGTCGCGCTGCCGGTCCGGCCGCTGCGAGTCGCCCGCGACCAGATCGCGTGGGCGATCGCGACGGTGCTCACCGTCGCGCTGGGCCTCGTCACGTTCGCTCGCGTCGGCGCACTCTCCGGGGGCGTGGTCACACCGGCGATCGACGCGGGCCAACAGACGCCGGGGGATCCGGGCGCCACCACCGACCCGCAGCCAGCGGCGGCTCAACTACCGGGGTACTACAGCCTCGACGCGTCCGATTGGGCAGGCAGGAAGGCGAGCGAGATCGACCTGATCTCCTTTGTTCCCGGGCTGGCCGAGACGTTGGGAGAAGGTCGGCAGTACCTGATCTTCTACAGCCGCACGTGTGAGCACTGTCATGAACTGCTGCTGGAGCACTTCTCATATGAACCTCCCGCTCCGACCACGCTCGTGGCCATTCCCGAGATGAAGGACGGCTTCATCGAGGACGGTCAATTGGAGAATCCATGCCTCGACTGCGCCGAGGTGGATCTCCCTGTCGGGGTGGACTGGCTGATGACGCCCCCGGTCGTCGTTGCGATCGAAGACGGCGTCATTCAGTGCGCGCAGGAAGCTGAAGACTCGATGATGCCCGCCTGCCTCCCCTGGCACGGCTTCTGACCCATACTCCGCAAGAGCACCATTCATGCCCAACGCCCTCGACGCCGTTCTCGACCACCTCGACGCCACGCACGACGATCAGATGCAGCGGCTCTTCGATCTGCTCAGGATTCCGAGTGTCAGCACAGACTCAGCGCACGACGGAGACGTCATGGCGGCCGCCGAATGCTGCGCCGCGTACTTGTCTGATTCCGGGTTCAAGGCGGACGTCCGCAAGACCACTGGTCACCCGATGGTTGTGGGGCATGTCGAGGGACCTGCGGGCGCGCCGCACGTGCTCTATTACGGCCACTACGACGTGCAGCCGCCCGATCCGCTGGAACTCTGGGATGCGGCGCCCTTCGAACCTGTTCTGCGTGACGGCCCCACCGGCCCGCGTATCGTGGCCCGCGGCGCCGCCGACGACAAGGGCCAGCTCATGATGTTTCTGGAGGCGCTGCGTTCCTGGAACGAAGCCGGAGGCGGCATTCCCATTCGCGCCACCGTCCTGCTTGAGGGCGAAGAAGAGAGCGGCAGCCCGAGCCTCGACCCCTTCCTCGAAGCCAATGCCGACGAACTTCGGCCCGACGTCTGCATCGTGTCTGATACCGGCATGTGGGACCCGAACACGCCCGCAATCACAACGATGCTTCGCGGCATGGTGTATCTGGATGTGACACTGCACGGCCCGAGCCATGACCTGCACTCGGGCATGTTCGGCGGCGCCGTTGTCAATCCGCTCAATGAACTTGCGAGCATTCTCGGCGGTCTGCACGACGACTCCGGCCGCGTGACGATCGACGGTTTCTACGATGGCGTCGCGCCGCTTCCAGAATCCCAGAAGACGGATAGGGAAGGACTCGGATTAGAAGCATCGGCCTTTCTTGCGGAAGCCGGGCTCAAGACCTCTACGGGCGAGGCGGGGTGCAGCGTGCTCGAGCGAATCTGGTCGCGACCGACCCTCGACATCAACGGCATCACCGGCGGGTACGGGGGCGAGGGCGCCAAGACGGTCATCCCGGCTCATGCAAGCGCCAAGTTCAGTTGCCGCCTCGTTCCCGGGCAGGATCCAAATGCCGTTGAAGCGGCAATTTGGCGCCACCTTGAGGCCGCGGTGCCTGAAGGGTGTTCATGGACCATCGTGTCACACGGCTGCAACCCGGCCATCCAGGTGCCGACCGAATCGCCCTGGCTCGAGGCTGCCCAGGAAGGGCTCGAGCAGATCTGGAACCGCCGTGCCGTGCTCGTGGGGTGCGGTGGGTCGATTCCCGTCGTTGGGTCGTTCCAGACAATCCTTGGGGCTGACTCCCTGCTGATCGGATTCGGACTCGATGATGATCGCGTGCACTCGCCGAACGAAAAGTTCGACGTTGCGTGCTACCGGGGCGGCGCCCGCTCTCACGCAGCAGTCATCGCATCCATGGCGGCCGCGAGGTCGCGTTGATCCGACGCGGCCAACTTGCGGCCCTTCTGGCGGCGGTGTCGTCCGCGGCCGCCGTCGCCGCGGGTCCCAGAGTCGAGGTCCTGCAGGCCGGCGTGGCCAACGTCCTGCCACTGGGGCGGCATGCCGGTATGGAGGTGCACATCGATCCGGGAACACTCGAGCCCGGCACCTATCTGCTGGAGTGGGAGACTCGCACACCGGACGGCGACACCGTCGCGCGGTCGCGGCCAGTCCCTCTGGCGGGCGCCCCGGTCAGCGTATGGATTTCGGGGCTCGTGCCCCGCACGCCGAACAGGCCCATGACTGTTTCGCTTCGCCGCGCTGACGATCTGTCACTGCTGGATGCAGCGAGCGTGTCGATCGCCGACCCCGGCGTGCTGCCGCTGGGGGAGGGCGCCGAACTCATGCTCGTCGTGGGCGACCGGGCCGGCGGGCTTGAGGACTATGACGCGCAGGCCACCGCCACGCTCATCCCCTGGAGCACGATCGAAACTTTTGTGCGAACCATTGAAGCGGACGCCCTGCCTGACAACGCCGCCTCCCTGACGCCGGCGTCCACCATCCTTGTGACGGGGAGCCCGCTGGACATCTCGGCCGCGAGCCGCGAAGCGCTGCGAGCCTGGCTCGAGGCGGGCGGGCACCTCATTGTGTCGCTGTCCGCGGTGGGTGACCCCTGGGGGATTCGCGGAAGCCAGCCGGTATGGCCAGACCTGCTTGACGCCCCCAGCGAGTCCACGACCGCGGCGTTCAGAACACTCGCCCGAACCATCTCGCCAGACCCATTGACGCCGCTTGAACCCGGGCGGCTTCCGATCACGGTCTTTCCAGACGCCGTCGCACCAAACGCCCCATGGCATCGCATCCTCGACGCGCCAAACGGCAGCCCAATCGCCGTCGCCAGGCCCGTCGGCCACGGTCGGCTGACGCTGCTCGGTCTGGATGTCGCGTCGCCCGCACTGGCGCGGTACGTGGCGGAGAGTGACCAGACCGGACCGCTCCCAACCGCTGGACGATTCTGGAATCCGATTCTCGGCCGCCGCGGCGACGCCCTGACGCCTCGCCAGCGGCGGATCCGTGTCCAGGGGGGTGCCCCGCAACCCGTGAACCTTACCGCCTTTCCCCTGAAGGACGGTGTAGTGAACTGTGGTATTCGCCAGATTGTCGCTGCAGTGGG
>CAZMPA010000006.1:0-19792 GCA_964567915.1 uncultured Isosphaeraceae bacterium
GCCGGCGGCTTCGCACTCGCGCACCTGACCGCCTGGAGGATGCTCCGAACCCGGGCTCGGCTGCGTGAGGGTGAGACCGTGCTGATTACGGGGATCGGGGGCGGAGTCGCACTGGCGTGCCTCGGAATCGCCAGGCATCTTGGTTGCCACACGATCGTGACAAGTCGCCATGAGTCGAAACTCGCAGCCGCCTCTGAGCTCGGCGCCGACGACGCGATCCTCGACGAGGGAGCGGACTGGAGCAGGGCAGTACGGAGCAAGACCGGTCGACGAGGCGTCGACGTCTGCGCCGACTCGATCGGCGCTGCAGTACACACATCCTGCCTGAAGTCTCTGGCCAGAGGCGGCCGGTATGTCACGTGCGGCTGCACGACCGGAGCCAATCCACCAACAGATCTCGCTCGCATTTTTTGGAGCCAACTCGAGATTCTGGGCTCAACTATGGGAGACGCAGATGAATTCCGGCAGGTATGTTCTCTGTTTCAACAAGGGCTCATTCGGCCAGTGATCGACCGCGTCGTGCCGGCTGACGACGGCCGTGCGGCGTATGAACGGCTTGAATCCGGCGGACAGTTCGGCAAGGTGGTACTCGATTGGACTTGAACACGAGACAGCTTGAAAGCGACGAGGCCAGAGCCAACATCTGGCATCGATCGGATGCCTGGTTGACGGCCGCACTGCCTGAGATGATCGCGATGCGACGCGACATTCACAGCCATCCAGAGCCGGCCGGCGCCGAAGTCCGGACGTGCAGCCTGGTCCAGGAACGCCTGTCAGAGGCGGGACTCCAAGCGATCAGCCAAGGTGAGGAAACCGGTCTGATCGTCAACCTGGATCTCTGCGGACCCGATGCACCCACGATGGCCATTCGGGCCGATCTGGACTGCGTGCAAGTCCCAGATGAGAAGGACGTGCCATGGCGGTCCCGAACGGACGGGTGTTGCCATGCCTGCGGGCACGATGCGCACACGACCATGGCCTGCTTCGCGGCGGACTCCCTTGCGAGGGAGTTGGCTGCCATGCGAGACGCCTCGCCCCGCCGCAACCTGCGGTTCATCTTCCAGCCAGCTGAGGAAGCCGCAACCGGCGCCATCGACATGATTGAGCGGGGAGCGATTGAGGGCGTCGACCGCATCATCGCGCTCCATTGCGATCCATTTCTCGACAGCGGCCGTATTGGCCTTCGCAGTGGTCCCATCACCGCCAACCTGATGTCCTTCAAGGTGGCCATCTCCGGTCGAGGCGGCCACAGTGCGCGACCTCACGAGTCAGTGGATCCAGTACCTGCCGCCGTCAACCTGGTCTCCCTGCTGTACCAACTCGGACCGAGAGTCGTGGACAGCCGCCGTGCGCATTGTGTCACCGTGACCTCGCTGCAAGCGGGCGACACAATCAACGCCATCCCAGACTCGGCCCTGGTCTGCGGAACCATCCGAGCGGCGAGAGTGGAAGAAGCCAGAGAACTACAACAGATGGTGCACACGTGCGCCGATGCCGTGTGTGCCGCGACAGGCTGTACGGCAGACATCGAGTTCCCGCACACTGCCCCAGCCACCGACAACGATCCCAGAGTCGTCGAGATGATGGCGACCGCCGCCGTCGATGTCGTCGGTGGCGACGGTGTGGTGCGAATCGACCTCCCAAGCCTCGGCGGAGAGGACTTCGCCATCTACCAGCAGCACGTCCCGGGCGCCATGGTGCGGCTGGGCACCGGCCACGGCCCGATTGAAGAGCGGCACGCCCTCCACTCGGGCCTCTTCGATATTGACGAGTCAGCATTGCTGGTCGGAAGTCGCCTGCTGGCCAGAGCCGCCATCCGTTCGGTACTCTGAAACCGGTACCACACCGCTAAGGACAGCCACATGCCCATCCAGTTCAACGCAAGCGCAGAACACACGCTGGGAGTCGAGATCGAACTTGGTGTGATCGACCGCCAGTCGCTCGAACTCGTCCCCCGGGCCGCGGACATCCTCGCCCAAGTTCCGGAAGGATGGACGGACTGCGTCAAGCCGGAGTTTATGCAGGGCTACCTGGAATTCAATACGGGTGTGTGCGGTTCCGTAGACGACGTTCGGCGTGACCTCCAGGAGAAGCTCGAATGGGGCTATCAACTCGCCTCGGAGTACGACGCCACATTCCTCTGGAGCGGAACCCATCCGTTTTCCAGATGGGATCAACAAGCGCTGACACCGGACGACCGGTACCAGTGGCTCATGGACACCATGCAGTTCGTCGCGCGGCGACTGGTGTGCTTCGGTCTGCACGTCCATGTCGGGGTGGACAGTGGCGACAAGGCCATTCAGATGTGCGATCGCATGATGCGGCACCTCCCGGTCATGCTTGCATTGTCGGCCAATTCCCCATGCTGGAACGGCCACGACACGGGACTGGCCTCCTACCGCTCGAAGATCATGGAGTCGCTCCCGACCGCAGGCCTGCCAGAGACCATGCGGAACTGGTCCGAGTACAACTGGCTCGTTGACCACCTGCAGTCGACCGACTTCATCCACTCGTCACGGGAGATCTGGTGGGACGTGCGGCCAGTGGCCCGGTTTGGGACCGTCGAAGTTCGAATCATGGACACGCCCATGACCATGCGGCAACTGCTTGGCCTCGTTGCGATGGTGCAGTGTGTTGTCGCCGGGATTTCCTCCGAAATCGACCGCGGCGCCTATCTGGTCGACTGCCACCCCATGATCGCGAGGCAGAACAAATGGCACGCAGTCCGCTACGGCCTGGACGCCACGCTCGTCGATCCAGACACGATGCTTGCCGCGTCAGCCCGCCAGATGGCGCGGCGAACGCTCGACCTCTGTCGACCCGTCGCCGACCATCTCGGGTGCGCAACCGAATTGGGATACTGCGAAGAGATCCTTCAGAGCGGCAATGGCGCACAATCGCAGCGGCAGCTGCTGCAGCGATCCGGCGGCGGCAATGGCGTCGTCGAAGGGCTGCTTGCAGCGACTGGACAGCCGTGGATGGGTGACGCTGGCGTGTCCTGCCAGTCGTAGGCGATTCGGCCGGCGCTCACGCCCTCGCGGCAAGCGACGCTTCGATCGCCTCGCAGGCATGCGTGAACACGGCATCCTCGTCGCCACGAGCATCGATCAGCAGTACGTGCCGTGGGTCGGCTTTCGCCAGAGCGTGGTACCCGTCGCGTACCCGCCGATGGAACTCCGCGCCTTTGCGTTCCATTCTGTCGAGCAGCGGATTGAGCCGTTTGGCGGCCGTCGCTTCATCTACGTCGAAGACCACGGTCAGATCCGGCATGCGGTGGCCGGTCGCGACGACAGCGACGTCGAGGATTTCCTCCATTGGGAGCCCCCCAGCCGTTCCTTGATACGCGCAGGTGGATGCGACAAACCGGTCGGCAAGAACCAGGCTGCCTCGCGAGAGGGCCGGTGCAATCAACTGCTCCACCAGTTGCGCTCGGCTCGCCATGTACAGAAGCATCTCGCAGCGAACGGTCATGTCCGTATTCTCGGGATCCAGCAGGACCGACCGAATCTGTTCACCCACGGACGTGCCGCCGGGCTCACGCACTTCCACAACCTCAAGCCCCGCATCCGCCGCACCGGCGGCCAGCCGAGCGAGCTGGGTCGACTTTCCGGATCCGTCCGGACCCTCGAAGGCGATGAATCTGCCACGAAGAAGGTCGTACATTCGAGAAGTGTCGGCCACGGGGGCCGCCGGGTCAATGCGGTCCGGGGGACGTACCATCGAGATCATGCGAGTACGAGTCCGCGACTCCCGACGCCGGCCGCTCGGGACCATCGAGATCCCTCCGGGCGACTCCCCCAGCAAGGTGGTCTCCGATGCCGGCCACGAAATCTTTCTCGACTGGGAGCGGGCCAGAGACGATGGCGGAAACCTCCGACGCTGCACCTGCTGCGGATGCGACTCGCTCTACCGGCACAGGAGGCTCCCACGCGTCACCGGCTTTGTCGTCGTCCTGGCGATCGCGCTCGGGCTCGGTGGCATTCTGGGGTTGGCAACCGGACTGCCGTTCTTCATTGCCATGGTCGCATTACTGCTGCTGGACGTCGGGATCCTGGTGCTCTCTCGAGATACGCTCGTGTGCTATCGATGCCACTCGTCGTATGGGCAGACACGGATCGCCGCGTATCACGGTCGCTGGAACCGGTCCACGGCGGCGCGTGAGCGAATCAGCGGCGACGATTCTTGACCTTGGACCAGAGGTTCTCGATCACGATCAAGCTCGCGAGCGTGAACGAGAACAGGAACCCGATGAAACCGATCCAACCAAGCGTCGAAGTCTTCTCCCCGGAGGAGGCGAGTACGAGAACGGACGACGCCAGAATCATGGCCGCGACCAGAACGGAATAGGAGAGTTGCCTGCTGGCGTGGAAGATCGTCCGCTCCATGCGCTCCATCTCCGGCATATCGAGACCGATTTTGAATCGGTTTCCGGAGACGCGCTCGAGCACCGTCGTGAGCCCACGGGGAAGCCGGTCGGCCAGAGTCAGCCAGTTCCCGGCATTGCGTTTGAGTCTGCCCTTGATGACCTTCCATGAGTATTGCTGCTTGATCAGCCGCTCCACGTGTGGCCGGGCGAATTGCATCAGGTCGAAGGATGGGTCGAGATCCTCGGCCACGCCCTCGATGGTCGTCAATGCCTTGATCATCAACACGATGTCGGACGGGCACCGCAAGTGGTGCTTGCGAAGACCGTCCGTAAAGGCCCGAAGCATGGCGCTCATGTCGATCTGCTCGAACGACCGCCCCGTGAACTGATCAAGAAAGTCCTGCAGGTCGCGTCGCAGTGCCCTGCGGTCGATGATTTCCTCGTCCACCTCGCCCAGTGAGATGAAGGCTGCATAGAACTTGTCGATGTCGGTTGACGCCACTCCGTGGATGAGATTGGCCAGGTCGGTCACCGTCTCCGGATCCACCCGCCCGGCCATGCCGCAGTCGATAAAGCAAAGCCGGCCGTCCTCCATGAGGAAGAGATTGCCCGGGTGGGGATCGGCGTGAAAGAACCCGATGTCGAGGACTTGTCGCAGCACCGTATAGGCACCATTCCGCACAAGAGACTGCCGCTGCTCATCCGTCAGGCCCGCGGACCTCCACCTGGAGAGCTGGACACCCGTGATTTCCTGCAGCCCCAGCACGCGCTTACGCGTGACCGACCAGTGCACCTCCGGGAACCAGGCCTGCTCGCCCTCTTCGAGGTTGCTGCGGAACAGATCGGTATTGCGGCCTTCGTGCGCGAGGTCAAGTTCATGCTCGATCGCCTCAGCGAACTCCTCGACGACCCCAACCGGATCGAATGGAAGTTCTCGTGAATGTCGCGCCAGCCATGCTGCCACGGTTTGCAGAATCTCGATATCCGCGTTGACGATGCGGTCGATACCTGGTCGCAGAATCTTCAGCACGATGGCCTGGTTGCCGTCGCGAAGCACGGCGCGGTGCGCCTGGGCCATGGAGGCGGCCGCCATCGGGGACTCGTCGATGGACGAGAAGAGTTCATCCAGATCCCCGAAGTCCTCTTCCAGTTGAGCCTTGATCTTCGGCCACGGCACGGATGGCACGTCATCCTGGAGCTTCTGGAGTTCTGTGATGTACTCCGGCGGAAGGATGTCCGGGCGGGTACTGAGAATTTGACCGAACTTGATGAACGTGGGCCCAAGTTCTTCAAGCGCCATCCGAAGCCGTGCCGGGCGACTCTCACCCGAATGGGCCGGTTCAGACTTACGGGAGAACAGGCGGTGCCCCTTCTCCAGGAGCAGGTCAAGCTTGGCATCCTCGAAGAACTCTCGGAAACCGAACTTCACTAGGATCGAGAGCATCTCCCGGTATCTGTTGGCGTGACGAACGAGCTGAAGCACTGACATGGGCGGGATGGTACGCCAGTCGCCCCCGCTAGTCGCCGCGCGGGCGACGCACGCCCCGCCCAGGCTTCTGATCCGGATCGATCGGCCTGGATGCTCTCTTGCGTCGCCCAGGCCCCGGCCGCCGCCTCGTCTCGTGTCGGCTCTCCGGATCTCGCCGTCTGCGACCACGCTTCGTCGGCTCGTGCGCCGGCTTGAATCCAGGCACCGATTGGGGATCCGTGTGGACGCCGGCCGCGGGCGCGAGTCCGTACCACGTATCCAGATCCCGCTCACCGAGAAACGTCCACGCGTGGGCAGCCTTCCGGGTGCCATGCGACGCGCGGCCGGCGCGATGCACCAGGTCCTCCGTGGTGTTCGGGAGGTCGTAGTTCACCACCAACCCGACGCCCTCGATGTGCAGCCCGCGGCTTCCGACATCGGTCGCCACCAGCACATCAAGATCGCCGGACGCGAACCCTTGCAGCGCACGTCGACGCTGGGCCTGCGACCGGTCGCCGTGCAACTGACCCGTTTTCACACCGTGCCTGGCAAGCGCCGCCGCCACCCAGCCCGTTCGGCGGCGTGTTCTACAAAACACGAGCATTCGACCGCCCCCGGCCTCGCTGCGAAGGTGCAGCAGTAGATCGACCCGGTCCCGCGGATGCACCAGCGTCGCGTGCTGCTCCACGTGCTCGACGGCCGTCGTGTGAGGGTGGGTTTCGATTCTGACCGGGCCCCGCATGTGTTCATCGGCCAACTTCATGACGTCTCGAGGCATCGTGGCGCTGAACAGAAGCACTTGCGGCCGCTGCACCATCCGGAGAATTCGGCCGACCTGCGGGGCAAACCCCATGTCGAACAATCGGTCGGCTTCGTCAATAACCAGGCTCTGCACGCATTCGCCGGCGATCAGACCTTCGTCAAGGAACTCCAGCAGCCTCCCCGGTGTCGCCACCAGCAGATCGACGCCCTCCTCGATCGCACCGCGCTGGGGGCTTGCCGCGACGGTCCCGACTGCCACGGCTGCCCTCAGGACCGTGCCGCTCACCAGAACCGCCGCCAACGCCCCGGTCTGGTCGGCAAGCTCGCGTGTCGGACACAGCACGATGCCCCGCAGCCGCGATCGGGGAGACAGCCGGCTGCCCTTCTCCGGCCTGTCGTCCAGAATCCGTTGCAGCACGGGTGCCAGGAAGGCGGCGGTCTTCCCGCTGCCCGTCTCCGCCAGCGAGATCACATCCCGCCCCGCCAACACCTCTGGGATGACCTGAGACTGCACTGCGCGAGGCTCCGTCATGCCCTTGCGGGCCAATGCGCCCGACAGGAGCCCGCCGATTCCCAGTGCTCCGAACTCGCCTGGCGAGGAATTCACAGCTTTTTGGGAGGAAGTATGGTCGGGTGGTCGGTCGGATGGCATACTGAGGTACTCATGCTCGGGCATACGGATCAATTCGATCGCAGTCGGCGCCATTCTACGGACGCCGTCGCCACACGCTTGGCCGGCGCTCGCCCTGCCCGCGTTGCCGTCTATCCGATGACCTCCGCCAGAACGCTCACGGCCATGCTGGCCGCGATCTGTTTCGGCACTGGTACCTGCTGCCGCGTCTGGAACGCGATCAAGGCGGAGCTCGCCAGAGGAGACTGAGGACTCGATTCCAAGGAACCCCCACGCGACGCTCCGCCACTCGGCGGGGCGTCTTTCATTTCATGCCCACCTCACTTCAGGAGACTCAGATCATGTCACCCGGGCAACACGGCCAAGGACCCACTCCCCCATTCACCCCCGACGACGGCTTCGGCCTAGCGTCGATGTTGTGCAAGCGATCCCTGTCGATGACCACGGCGGGCACGTCGTTTCACGGCATGGTGAGAGGTCTGACGCTGCCGAACCTCCTGCAAGGCCTGGAAGGACTCCCCTCCCGTTCCTGGCTTGCGGACGATCTGACCGTGGTACAAGGCGGCGTGCCACTTCGATTCGGCGTGACAGCCGCCCGTTGGCTGGTTCGTATCGACGGACCAGTGGAGTCCCGCGACGGCCGCAGCATTCGGGCGGCGGTCGCTCGGGGCGACAATCCGCTCGACCATGAACTCCGCGCGGATCTCCACCTCTCGGCAGAGACCGAAGGCATCGCCTTCTCGACCACCGACGAAGACCTCATGCTTGAGATAGGGGCCACCCTCCTGCAGCAACACGCCGCGGACGCCATGCGTCGGCGGCTCGTCGACGTGCCCCGCCCGGAGGTTGGCGCCGTCTCCGCCGTCATCGGAGACAACGGGCTCGCGGTCCGGGGTGTCGAGACGCAGGTCTTCCCAGGATTCCTCGACATCGGCGTCTCCGAACCGGATCTCGAAGCGACGCCAGCCCTCCGCAGCCTGGTGCTGGACCGCGTCACTGGAGGCTGGCACACCGACTGAACACCCCCCTCCCCCATCCTCTCTCCTGCGTGGTTCCGGTGGCTCGGGACCCGCTCACCCCACCCCCGACGCGGACCGCCCGCGTCGGGGGTGGCGGTCTTTTCCAAACGGCTACCAAGCCGGGAACCCAACGCGGTATGTTGGCGGCATGATTCGACGCACCGGCGCGATCGTCACCGCCGTCTTCCGCCGCATTGTTCCTGACCCCCTCGTCATTGCGATTGCGCTGACCGTCGGCGTGTTTCTCGCGGCGATGATCTGGGGCCGGTATCCGGCGGATATCGAGGGTGCCGGCGCACGCGCCGCCTGGTTACTTGAGGGATGGCGTGGGAATGGCGGACTCTGGAAGCTGCTCGCCTTTGCCATGCAGATGTGCCTGATTCTCCTGGGCGGGCACGTGCTGGCTGAAGCGCCCCCAATACGCCGTCTGCTTCGCGGTCTGGCCGCCATACCGCGGACAGCGCCCGCAGCCGCGGCAGCAGTCGGCGTTGTCGCCATGTTGCTCGGCGTGGTCAACTGGGGGCTCGGGCTGATCGGCGGCGCGGTGTTTGCGAGGGAGACGGGTCGGGCGCTCGCTGCACGGGGTGTCGTCGTCCACTATCCGCTTCTGTGCGCCGCCGGCTACACGGGTCTGCTCGTCTGGCACGGGGGCTTCTCTGGCTCTGCGCCCCTTTCGATGACGACGCCCGCGGGAGCCGCGAAGGTGCTGCCAAAGTCCGTCGCCGAACACACTCCGACGATTCCGCTGAGTGACACCATCCTTTCTGGAGAAAACCTCCTTGTCACCGGCGGCTTGCTGCTGATCGTGCCACTCATCCTCGCCCTCATGTCTCCCCGCGGCGCTGACTGCATCACGATCGAGTCGTTCAGCCCCGAGCGAGAGATGCCGCAGACACACAAGACCTCTTGCCAAACTGTGCCGGACTTTCTCAACCACGCATGGTTCGCCACAGGCCTGCTTGGTCTGGGCCTGCTCGCCGCCGCGGTCTCGTCCACGATCGAAACCGGCATCGACCGGATTGGCCTCAACACGGTCATCATGTATCTGCTTGCTACCGCGCTGCTGCTGCACCGATCCCCAGCTGCATTCATGGATGCCGCTGCCCGCGCCGCGGCGGGCTGCGCCGGCATCATCGTGCAATTCCCGCTGTATGCCGGGATCATGGGGCTGATGGTGACTGCGGGCCTGGTCGATCAGTTGACCGACGGCATGCTCGCCCTGTCTACCGACGGCACGCTTGAGTTCTGGACCATGGTCTCGGCTGGCATCGTCAACATCCTCGTTCCCAGCGGCGGTGGCCAGTGGGCCGTCCAGGGACCAATTGCACTTGAGGCCGCAGCCGATGCCGGTGTGGGATCTGGCGCCATGGTGATGGCGGTTGCCTACGGAGACGAGCTCACCAACATGCTGCAGCCATTCTGGGCGCTGCCGCTGCTCGCCGTCACGGGCGTGCGGGCCCGGGACATCGTCGGGTACACGGCCATCGTCATGGTCGTGGCAGGTGCGTGGATGACCCTCTGGTTGCTTGTGCCATGACCGCGAAGTTGCAGATCACAAGCGATCCGGCCGTTCACATCATCACGCTGGCGGCACCGGAGCGTCGCAATGCGCTCGATGTGGCCATGCTTGAGGCGATCGCCGGCGCGGCGAGCAATGCGGCAGACGCATCGGTCCTCCTGCTTCGGGGCGAAGGCGAAGCATTCTGCGGGGGTTTCGACGTCGAACTCATGCGGCGGTCGCCGGACATCGTCGACGAATTGATCGATCGATTGAGCCTTGCCTGCAGGGCCCTCCGAAGATGCCCCGCCACCGTCGTCGCGGACGTACAGGGCGCGGCCATCGCCGGAGGATGCGCACTGGCCGTGTCGGCCGATGTGCTCGTGGCGAGGGAGGGCGCCAAACTGGGATATCCCGTGCACGCCCTCGGCATCTCGCCAGCCGTGACGATTCCCGTGCTGCTACCTGCATCGGGCGGCCGCGCCAGATCAATGCTGATGAGCGGTCGTGTGCAGCGGGCCGAGGATCTCGCCGCCGCTGGCATCGTCCACCAGTTGCTCAGCACCTCGGCTTCTATTCAACCCACGATCGATCACCTGACAAGCCGTGGAACCAAAGCTGCTCAGGCAACCAAGGCGTGGCTCAATGAGTTGGAGGAGGCCGGCGATGACGCCCGCTTCGACGGCCCCGTTGAGGGCTCGCGTGGACTGCGGCTGCGGGACGGCCAAGCCTGACGCTACGGCGTGGTTGCCTCTTCGCCGTCCGAATCGCAGGCTGGGTGCACCATGTCTCGGCGAGATGCTGGATGCATGCCCAACTGCACGTAATCCTTCGTGCAGAATGCGTTGACAATCCAATCTACGAGCACTCGCAGACGCCGACCAAAGCGGGGCGTCTTCATCAGGTAGATGGCTCGCCACATCGCCCATGCGAAGAACCCGTGCACTCGAAGTCCCTTGATGCTCGCCACGCCGCGGTGTCGGCCCAGCGGCACAAGGACGCCCTGCAACTGCACATGCCCCGGCTTGGTTCGGCCGCCCTGCTCCGTCGCAGCAATGTTGGCGGCCACCTGGGGTGCCTGCCGAATGGCGATCTGCGCAAGAGGCGGCATTGGCTTTCCGTCTGCGCCCGGAACGGCGGCGCAGTCTCCGAGCCCCCAGACATTGTCAAAGCCGCTGGCGCGGTAGTCGGACTCACACTGCAGGCCGCCAAACTTGTTGAGCGGCAGCCCCTCAAGTTGGGCGAGCACGGGCGATGGCGCGATGCCGGCCGTCCAGATGACGGTCGAACACGGCACGTGCTCGCCGTTGCTGTCGACGATGTAGTCCGGGTGTACCTCCTTGACGGATGTCTCTGTGTGCACCCGGATGCCACGCTGCTGCAGTTGGCGGGTGCCCCACTTTGAGAGGTTTTCAGGAAGAACAGCGAGCAATCGCTTGTTCAGTTCGTAGATCGAGAACGTGATGTCTTCCGGTGTGACGTTGCGATACTGCGCCGAAGCCTCTCGAACGAACACCTCCAGCTCGCCGACAACTTCGATGCCCGTGACGTTGCCGCCGACAACGACGATGTGCAGCAATCTGCGTCGCTCGGCTGGGTCGTCGATGGCGTTGGCAAGTTCAAGAAGCTCGACTGCGCGGTCTCGAAGGGCCACTGCATCCGACATGTGTTTCATGAAGAACGCGTGCTCACGAACGCCCGACACAATGTGGTCGGGCAGGATTCGAGTCACGCTTCCAAGCGCCACAACCAGGTGGTCCCACTCGATGGACCGGCATCGGTCGTCACCGACCAGTTGAAAGTGGACCCGTCGCTCGTCCAGATCAAGGCCGGCGACCTCGGCCATCAGCAACTCCGCCTTGGGCGCAAACTCTCGAATGGGCACCGTGCAGTGCCGCGGCTCGATCGATCCACAACCCGCCTCGACGAGCAGGGGCGAAAAGATGAAGTAGTTGTTGCGGTCGATGATGACGACCTCGGCGTCGAGCCCGTACTTCTGCCTTGTCAGCTCCTTTGCGAGATAGGAGCCCCCAAAACCGCCACCAAGCACGACGATTCGCTTGCGAGCCGATCGTTCGACCATCACGTCCCTTCCTTCACTCGTTCAGGTGTCGCCTGCGCCGCGCCCACAAGCGGGGCCGAACGGCACGTTGGCAGAGTACCCGACCTGCACCACCTGATCGGTCCGCGGCTTTGGCTCCGTTTCGATCGGTGGCGTCTCGCCGCTGATAATCAATCCGCAGATCAGCACGCTCGACCACACCACAGGGAAGGCCGAAATCGCCACCGCAAACACGGCGAGCGCCCGCGCCTGCTTCCAACGGATTCTGCCAACGATCTCGCACACGACGATCACAAACGCCACCACCGTGTACTTGAAGATGCTCATGCCAGGCACGCCAAACGCAGCGATCACGGTCGCCGCGACCGGATTGATCTCTGAGCCGCTGAAGAACAGAATCAAACGTGTCAGGACGATGTCGATGGAAGCGACAAAGACAAGCCACAGATAGAGATTGGGGAACAGCACGACGCGGCGAGTCATCGGGGTCGGGCCGGGTTGTTCGATCGCCATCATGCCGTGTTGCTCAGATCACTGGGTCATGGTCCGGTATGCCGGACACCTCTTGCGTTCCAACCTGCACCAGTTTCACGCCCTGTTGCTCCTGCATCGCCTGCGCCTCGGACGCATCCGCCACCTCGCTGTGGCACGCGGCTTGTCCTCCGTCCGCACCGACCCGGCTTCGCGTCTTCGCGGCCAGCCTGTGCACTTCGGCTGGATCGAGCACACCTCGCTGCTGCAAGGTCGCCTTCTGCTCCTCCGTCAACGCATCGCTCACACGAGGTCTGTCCCAAGCGTACTCCGCATCCTTTCCAGAAGCGAACTCCTGGATCTCCTTGCTGATCCGAACCGAGCACCAGTCGTGCCCGCACATTGCGCAGAAGTCCGTGTCGACGTCCAGATCCTCATCGTGCATGGCCCGCGCGTAGTCTGGATCGAAGGAGAGATCGAAGTGCCGCTGCCAATTGAGCGCGGCCCGGGCCTTGGTCAGTTCGTCGTCCCGATCACGAGTTCCGGGGATACCCAACGCCACGTCGGCCGCATGGGCCGCGATGCGATACGCGATGCACCCCTGTTTCACATCGTCCTTCTTGGGAAGACCGAGATGCTCCTTCGGTGTGACGTAGCACAACATCGCTGCCCCGTGCCAGGCCGCTGCCGTGGCGCCGATGCACGACGTGATGTGGTCGTAACCCGGGAAGATGTCGGTCACCAGCGGCCCGAGCACGTAGAAGGGCGCTCCATGGCACCGTCGACGCTGCAGCTTCATATTGAATTCGATCTGATCGAATGGCACATGGCCGGGGCCTTCGACCATCACTTGCACGCCGCGCCGCCACGCCCGCTCGGTCAATTCGCCGATCGTCTCCAACTCGCCGAGTTGGGCCTGGTCTGTCGCGTCGGCCAAGCCGCCTGGCCGCAGACCGTCACCAATACTGAAGGTGACATCGTGCGCTCGCAGGATGTCGCAGATGTCGTCCCACGCGTCGTACATCGGGTTCTCGGCCTCGTGGGCAATCATCCACTTAGCGAGCAGCGAACCGCCACGGGACACAATGCCAATAAGGCGATCCTTGACCAGCGGCACATGCGCCCTTCGCAGTCCAGCGTGCACCGTCATGTAGTCGACGCCCTGACGAGCCTGATGCTCGATGCTGGCGAGGATGATGTCCCGGTCCAGATCTTCGAGTTTGCGATCGAGGATCATCGCGTAGATCGGTACCGTCCCGATCGGCGCGGTCGACGCGCCGATGATCGCCTCACGGCAGGCGTCCACGTCGCCACCGGTGGAGAGATCCATGACCGTGTCGGCCCCCCAGCGGAGCGCCCAATCGAGTTTCTCCAACTCAGCATCGGTGCCGCTGCTCACAGGCGATGCGCCCATATTGGCGTTCACTTTCGTCAAGGCCGCCCGGCCGATCGCCATCGGATCGAGTGATCCTTCGAGATGATGGATGTTGGCGGGGATCACCATGCGGCCGGCCGCAATCTCGTCGCGGACCTGCTCCGCCGTGAGGTGCGTCTCACGCTCGGCGACGCGGCGCATGGCAGCCGTCACCGTGCCGAGCCGGGCATGTTCCAGTTGCGTGGCCGGCACGAACCCTTCCGGTGGAACCGCCACAATGGGTTCATCTCCCTGATTGTGTCCGCGGCAGCCATCTGCATCGACGGATATCTTCCATCCATCGGGAAGGAAGTCCCAAGCGGTTCTGGTACTCGGTGGCGGCATGCCCGGCGTGTCCGGGCTGGTGTACATCAGCGGCCCACCGATGTCGGGCGCGCATGCGAAGCTTCCCGGCGTTGTGCCTGCCGCCGCAGTCGATGGATTGTGAGCGCCCTGCAAAGGCAGGGCCTCGAGATACGCCTCCGCGGTCGCCTCGGTGAGGTTGATGTCCGAAGCGTGCGAGTCGTCATTCATGTGCGGCATGTGCCCTTCCCTCCGCCGGTACGAACCGGATCAGGTGCGACGGGTACATCTCAGCCGCATCCGCGCGGCGCCCCGAGGCCGGGCAAGGATATCACCGGTCGTACGATGGGGGTTGCATCGCCCACTCGGGGGACGCCCACAGCCCGACCTTGATGGGTGGCGTGTCACCGCACTTCACCCTGAGGAAACCGTAGGTGGACTGCCCCATGCTGTTCGGCGCGGTCACGGTGACCACGGCCCGCCAGACCTCTTCGGTGACCGGTCGCCACGGCCCGAGCTCCGCCGTCCAACCATCGGCAACTCTGGCCTCCAGCGGCGCTGGCGACGGGCCGATTGCAAGCAGGGGGACATCCACGCGTCCCCCGGCTCCGATCATCGCCCGCTCCCACGGCGACACCATCCGCTCCAACGCGACGACGTTGGCACTCAGCCGACACTCAACCGGGTCACCTTCCTCAAGAATGAGCCATGCCGAGGCCGACCTCTTCCCGGTTGATGACAGCGCCATGTCCACCGTCACCGCCACCGACTGACTGGGCTCGATCGTCGCTCGATCCACCGACGCCTTGAGGCAGCCGCAGCTGGACTTCACATCTGCAATCTGGACTGGCAGGTCTCCCGTGTTCAGCAGATGAAACACATGGGCAACATGCTCGTCAACACTCTTGATCGCAACATCACCCAGATCCAGCGCCCGCTCACCGCGGAGCAGATCACCGGTGCGGCCGGTCGCGGCGGGGCGATCCCCGCATGCGACCAAGCTCAGCAACACTACGAAAGGCACGATCCACTGTCGCATGGTTCACTCCTGTCAACTCCACGATTGCGATCAATCCTCCAACCCGGCAATGGATGGAAGATCCCGAAAACCGAGCCGCGTCAGGAGCACCGCTGAGGACTCCAGTGAGAAGCGGGGCTCACAGATGATCGCGCCGCTTGCGGACACGACACGTTGAAACATGAGCAGCTGTTCCCGGGTCAGGAGATCGAGAATGTCATCCAACTGACGCATGTGACGTCGCTTCCATCGACTCAGAATCTGCTCGTACTCCCCAGTTGGCGGGGGTTCATACTTGCCCGGCCTCCACCTCCGAACATTGCGAGGGTGGATGACGGTGCCGTCCAGACGATAGGTGTCCGCCCTGTCCGGGTCCGCCGGAAGAACTTCACCACATGCGCTCGCGAGCGCCCAACCAATCGACGGATCCTCGTCCAGCGACGCGTACAGACGCGTTCGGCACGCCTCGCCGTCCTCGATTGCTTCTGCCACACGTGCAGCAACCTCCTTAAACGTGTCAGGCGTGAGGCCCAGCGGGGCCAGGAAATCCGCAATCGACTCGAGTCTCGAGACCCTGCTTGACTCGGGCCAAATGGCCGACTCAACTCGCGCCTCGAAGTCTCCAGCCAGAACTGGCACGCCCTCCATCACAAGACGCCTGCTGATGAGCCCCGACGCCGAGTGGATGGGCCCAAACACACCTCGGTGCCACCCGAGAGACCGCTGCCGCGCGGCCAGACGTTCCGCTCCTTCACAATCACACTGGCTTGTCGTCGCGGCAAGGTACTCCGCAACACACCGCCGCTCCAGATGGTTGGAAAGGCAGAAGTCGTCAACCACAATCTCCGCCTTCACGATCACCGAGTGAATCCAAGATCGCAGCGTGGCAGGCGTTCCATTCGTGGCCGGATACACCCTGTCCAACACCGTCCAGGCGGACGGGTTCGAGGCCTCCAGATCGCGCAATATTGCCCGGAGATCTGGAACATGAGTCAGATCGACTGAGGTGTTGAGACCCCGCCGGCGGTCCGGTGTCGCTAGGTGATCGATTCTCCACCTTCTCAGGAAGTCCTCAACACTTGACCCAGCACATCGCTCACACACGTCTTCCAGCCGCCCCCGCAGATCCCGCCGAAGTCGCTCCATCCTCGCGGCCCGATCGCACAGGACCGAGGCCATCCACCCATGCAGCTCGACGAACTCGTCCCATGTCGTGTCGGGATGGTCCGACACGGTTTGCATCGTCATGGCGTCATCGGCCGCGGCACGCTGAACGAGTTCGACTCCCCGAAGATAGGTCGAGTGGGCACGCCGCATGCCGGCGTCGCACGCCGCGCAGGGCAGTACTTCCTCGATCAGACGCTCAAGGTCCGTGAGGCAGAACGCAGTGGGCAACGCGAGGCACGGCGGCCGGTCGAGTTCCCTGCGTTCACCAGTGGAGCCATCGCCTCTGGCGGCGGCCCCGTTCACGATGACCACCCCAAGAGCCGCTGCGAGCCACATTTCGCGGCGCCGACTCAAGGCCCCGGCTGTCCGCCGGATTGGGTGAGTCGCTGTGCTGCGTCGCGGGGACGGCCCGACGATGCATCCTGAACAACCGGGCGGGCCTGCTGCAGCCACTCCACCGGATCCTCCATCAGTCCCTCAATGACTGGCCCGACGAACCACTTCCCGCCCCAACAGAGCTTGGGCTCGCCCACGTTGTAGAAAAGGTCATACCGGTCGTCCTGCACTTCGACTCCGGGCTCCACCGCCACGGTCGATGCCATCGCCTTGGCAAGCGGTTCAGTCAGCGGTTCCACGCTCACCCGTTCGAACACGCTGGCAGCCACCATTCCGGGCGTGTCATGCGTTTGGCCGTCCCACGCGTCCGGGGCGAAGACGTTCCACCACTCCCGATACTCCATGCGCCACGGAAGCGTGACCCCACCCTGCGTTCGCCACTCAAGCAACCTCGCCTCTCGCCCGCACTGCTCGGCCCACGCCTCCGCCTCGCATGACTCGCCGTAGGCCAGCAGCCGGGGCGACTCCTCCCTGCTCAGGGTCATCCAGAGTCGACGTCCCCAGGGCGTGAGAAACTCGACGGTCAACTCCGTATCGGACTCGCGCGCTCCAAGAAAGTCCCAATCTTCCGCAGCATCTGCAAAGTCGTGAACGACGTCGGGAATCAGGTCGAAGAACTCGGCTTCCGTCGCATAGGTCGGCCAGAAGGGCGGGGGGCAGTCCGCGGAGATCGTGATGCCGCCACTCGGCAGCCCGGAAACAAGTGCACGACCCTGCCGCACGCCAGCCTCGCCGTCGAAGAACTGGATCTCACCGGGACTCCATTGCCAGCCGAGCGACTCGGCGGAACCTGCAGGGGTGCTCGATCGGTGCAGGCGAACGCCGTCGGTCCGGGTGATGAAGTCGCCAATCCAGACGCCGGGCTCGGCGATCAGGGATTCTCGCCAGTTCTCGGTCACCTGCGGGCCGTCCTGCGATCTCGAAGCGATATGCCATTGAGACTGCCATCCCGACGGCGGGATTTGAGCGAGGTTCCTGACAGCATCGATCGCGGCGGCCTTCGTCCAGACCGGTGCTTCGGCCGCTTCAGGATCGTGACCGGACGCGGAAGCAACCGAAAGACCCAGTAGCACGATCCAATGCATGGTGGCCAACTCCTACTTGACGTTGTAACAGAGTTCGTGTTGGCATTGTCCGAGACAGTGCGCTGAGTCCGGGTTCTGGGGACCTCGACATTGCCGGTCCCTGCCGGAGCACCGGCCCGCGAACTTCCATCCACACGTGTGCCCACTCTGCTGCTCGCACTGATCGTCAGGTGAACCGGCAACACACCGCTTGTGGCGATATCCCTCTGAGCAGAACGTGCAGTGGTCGCCGTAACTTGAGCCAATCGGGCAGGGCGCATTGAACGTAGGGCAGCGGTCTGCAGCACTGAACGCGTTGCACACCATTCCATCCTGGTGCTCAAATTCCCCCGCGAACCCGACCGTGGCCGTGAGACCGAAGAGCGCCACCAGCAAACCCCGACGCGGCCATACCCGACCCCGCTCAAACGACTTGTTGGACGTCCGCCGCTCCGAGCCTTCCCGTGCATGTGGTTCAATCGGCACTTTCAACATCCTTGTCTTGATCCTTGTCTTGGGCCAGTCCCCGCTCCCGAACCCCACGCGAATCTAATCCCGACACAGACTCGAGTCAATGACGGGGTGCCGCGGTTCGCCGAAGGCCTCGGTGCCGAGGCCGCACAAACCGATTCACTTCCATGCCTCCGCTTGCTACGCGTACGCCATGCCAATCGCAAGCCGCCACACTGACGCGGCTTGCGCGACTCGAGGCGTCCGACGCCGCACGCACGGAGGCCTCGAAGTTTTTCAAGCCGCCGGTGAGCCCAGAAGCCTGTGACCAGCAGCACCGGTTGCCCTCGCTCGAGCCGCGCCGGGTGTCACCACCCGTCCGGAACAGGTGGCGGCCCTCCGGCGACCGATGGACCGTCCCGCGTCTCCCCATCCGATGGCCCATTGAATCCTTGCGCGATGATGAAAATCTCCGTCGACTCCTTGCGGGAGGCCTCGGGCTTGAACGGTTTGACCTTGTCGAACCGGTCTCTCGCATCCGCCAACAGCTGTGGCATGGCGGATCCCTCCAGAACCTTCATCACGAGTGAGCCGCCGGGCTTGAGCCAACGCGGACACAGGTCCATCGCAAGCTCGCACACCGACACGCTGCGGAAGTGGTCGGTATCGCGGCTCCCTGTTGTGGACGGCATCATGTCGGAGAGGATCGCATCGAACAGCAGCCCCTCGGGGACACCGGCACCGATCGGATCTTCAGCATTGCCTTCGAGTGCCGTCACGTTGTCAGGAAGCCCACCACTCACCGGCTTGAGGTCGATCCCCCAAGCCCGACCACTTGGGCCGACGCGGCTCGCGATAACCTGCAGCCACGAACCCGGCGAGCAGCCAAGATCGAGCACCTGGTCGCCGCATTTGAGCACGTGCTTGCGCTCGTCGATCTGGATCAACTTGAAGG
Source organism: uncultured Isosphaeraceae bacterium (assembly GCA_964567915.1). Lineage (GTDB taxonomy): Bacteria > Planctomycetota > Phycisphaerae > Phycisphaerales > SM1A02 > UBA12567. Next base: position 19,045 of record CAZMPA010000006.1, read on the forward strand.
CAGCGCGGGACCGATACCCCCTTCGCTTCGCCTCCCGTGACCAGTGGTCGTGGATCTCGCGCTCAGCCACGGACTCAGGCCAGACTCAGTTGACCAGCGCGGGCCGTCTCGACGATGCGCTCCGCGACCTGCACGGCAAGCGACCCCGCCTGGGCATCGACGGGCGGCCTGGTGCCGGAACGGACGGCCGCAAGGAAGTCCTCGGCCTGTAACCTCAGCGGCTCCGCGTCCGCAATGTCCAGATCCTCAAACTGCACGAGATCCAGATAGTTCACGTCGCTCAGGTCTTCCCCGGCCGCGAGCCGGTCGCGCAGCGCTCCAATCTGATCCGCGTTGGCGGCGTTCCGAATCACTTTTACGGTTAGCGCAACGAACTCGGCGGACACGTACATGTCTTCAGAGATGAGCCGCAGCGTGCGTTCGGTCTTCATTGCCAGACGTGACGCTGTTACATTTGCGACGCAGGCCGGGCGCTCGCCGGCCGCCGGGTACGTCATGCGGACGTTGCAGACATCCTCGGCATCACCCAGCACCGCCACAGCGCTCGCCTGCACATCCTCCGGAGCGCGGCCGACCAGCATCGTGAGCAGATCCAGATCGTGAATCATCATGTCGAGCACGACACCTACGTCAACACTTCGAAACGTCATCGGGCTGATGCGGTGCAGTTCAAGATGGCGAGGCCGAAGATCCCCCAGTGACTTGATCGCTTGCATGACCGGGTCGTACCGAACCACGTGCCCGACCT